>JAUWOH010000109.1 GCA_030612225.1 Desulfobacteraceae bacterium | reverse complement strand
GGAAATTCTTGTTGAGTCACAAACAGATATTTCATCAAGTCCGTCATGTCCGTGGACAACAAAGGCACGCTTTGCTCCAAGAAGCTTGAGGGCATTTGCAAACATCTCCGTCAATTCAGGTGCATACACTCCAAGGAGCTGGCATTTAACCCCGGCCGGGTTGGTCAGCGGGCCCAGCATATTGAAAATACTTCGAAGCCCAACTTCTTTCCTTGCACAGGCAGCATATCGCATTGCACTGTGATACAGCGGTGCAAATAGAAATCCAATGCCGATTTCAGATATTGCTTCTTCCACTATTTCAGGGTGTATATCCAGTTTCACACCGAGCGCTTCCAGCAGGTCCGCACTACCGCATTTACTTGAAACCGACCGGTTACCATGCTTTGCGACTGTTACGCCACAACCTGCCACAACGAACGCCGTAGTAGTTGAAATATTGAAAGTCTGCAAACCGTCTCCACCTGTTCCGCATGTGTCCACAACCGCAGGTGATGAAACCTGAATCCGTAAAGCCTTTCGGCGCATGGCATTTACCGCTCCTGCAAGCTCTTCAAAGGTTTCTCCCTTGGTGGCAAGTGCCGCCATAAATGCCCCGATCTGCACATCAGTGATATTACCTGATAAAATTTCGTTTATCATAAAAGACATTTCTGTTTCGCTCAGGTTATTTCCCTGAACAATTTTGTTTAGTTTTTCACGAAACATTATTTGTATTCTCCTTCGCAGTTATATTCAAAAAATTCCTTAAAAGCCTTTTCCCCACCGGTGTCATTATAGATTCAGGATGAAATTGAATTCCCTCTGTCGGATGCTTCTCGTGTCGAATCCCCATAATTTCTCCGTCTTCCGACTGAGCGCTGATTTCAAAGCACTCCGGAAGGTTCTCCTTTGAAACTGCAAGTGAATGATACCGCATGGCCTTAAAAGGCTTGCTGATCCCTTGAAACAGCGCTTTTCCATCAGATGTTATGGTTGAAGTCTTTCCATGCATCAGCTTTTTTGATGATACTACTTCTCCTCCAAATGCAGCAGCAATAGCCTGATGCCCCAGGCATACTCCAAGGATGGGAATTCGTCCGGAATACTCCTTTACCACGGAAAGTGTCGCTCCCGCAGACTCCGGCCTGCCGGGCCCAGGAGATATAACGATCCCTGCCGGGCCCATGGCATCAATGACTGACAGGGAAACGACATCATTTCTGAATACCAGCACTCGAGCACCCAGGCTTTCAATGTACTGCACCAGGTTGTAAGTAAAAGAATCATAGTTGTCTATCATGACTATCATTTGTTTATCTCCTTTTAGTGACTAAAGTGAGCTAAAGTGACTAAAGTGTCTAAAGTTAAGGAATTCTGTCTGTTTTATTTTTATAAAAATGGCTTGCCAGGGCGTCTTGTCGGGGCGTAGCTTGAAAAGCGTAGCCTGAAGCCAAAGGCCTGTCTGTGCGCAACGCGCAGGCAGGCGATGCCTGGAGCGGAGCGACACCACAACTTTAGTCACTTTAGCTCACTTTAGTCACTTTAGTCACTTTTCCAGTTTATATACATAAGCTCCCAACTTCCTCTCCTATCAACTATCAGCTGTGAGCTATCAGCTATCAGCGACCCCATCCATCAGCTCCAGTGCTTTCTGCAGGGCCATTGCCTTATTAACGGTTTCAATTCGTTCTTTTTCCGGATCGGAATCGGCCACAATTCCGGCCCCGGCCCGAACCGTCAGCCGCCCGTTTTCTATGCAGGCGGTCCTGATTATAATGGCCATATCCATGTTCCCGTCAAAAGAAACATAACCTACCGCTCCGCCGTATGCTCCCCTGGGTTCCTGTTCAAGTTCGTCAATAATTTCCATGGCCCTTACTTTGGGCGCTCCTGACAGGGTGCCGGCAGGAAATGTGGAGGAAAGAAGATCCCATGCGTCAAAGCCGGATTTCAAATCACAGCATATGTTTGAAACCAGATGCATGACATGCGAATAACGTTCCACGACCATAAGGTCGGTCACTTGTACTGTTCCTGTTTTTGCCACCCGTCCAAGATCATTTCTCCCCAGATCGACAAGCATAAGGTGCTCTGCCCGCTCTTTTTCATCCTTTAAAAGTTCATCTGCATTTGCCCTGTCTCCCTGTTCATTTTCACCCCTGGGGCGAGTCCCTGCAATAGGGCGAAGAGTCGCAATCCCCTTTTCCAGCCTGACCATGGTTTCAGGAGAAGACCCCACCAGTGCCAGGTTGTCCAGATGAAGGAAATAAAGGTATGGAGACGGGTTGATAAATCGCTGCACACGATATAATGACCACAGATCCAAAGGTGCCTCACATGCAAAGGGTTGAGAAATGACGGCCTGGATAATATCTCCCTGTCGAATATGCTTTTTAATCTTTTTAACCTTTGATCGAAAGACTTCATCTTTCAGCATGGCAGTAAGCTTATTGCTTTTCCCGACAACCAAATCGCCTGCTTTAAGATAAACCTTTAAATTCTGCTTCATTTCCGCCAGCATCGATTCGATGCGGTTGCATACGTTTTCGTATATTTTATCCGGATCTCCTTTCCCGTCCGTAAAGGAAATAACAACGCAAAGCAGCGTATTGCGGACATTGTCGAATATAAGGAGCTCATCGGGTATTATAAAATGAGCGAGAGGTTTGTCTTTTGGCAATCTGTTGGGAATCGCCTCAAAGAAAGAGACCATCTCATATGTTAAATAGCCGACCAGTCCTCCCCAGAATCTTGGAAGCCCCGTCACATTGGCAGGTTTAAACCTTTTCATAAAATTTCTAAGTACATTTAACGGGTCCTTTTGATGAGGAATCTTTTCAGCAGCCCCGTTATTTTCTATCTCGACAAAATCCGGATAAACCCTTATATGACTGCGGGCAGATGCGCTCATAAAACTGTATCTTCCCCACCGCTCACCACCTTCCACGCTCTCGAAAAGAAAGACCGGCCCTTTGTTTTTATAGATTTTTCTCAAAAGAGAAACAGGTGTTTCCGTATCTGCCAGGATCTCGACACAAACCGGGATTACGTTATAATCCCTGGCCAAGCTCTGAAACTGCTCTTTGTTTGGAAATTTACTTAGCTGCATATTTTATTCCTTTAAACAAAAAAAGGCCGTGAAAAATTCCACGGCCTTTTTAAACGAAAAAACCGTGGGCTGGGATTGCCCACGGTCTCATATTTTTAATTTATTTTATAAAGACGATTTCACGAGGCAAACCCTTAGCATAGCGTTTGCCACCACCACTTTTTTGAATCTATACGGTTTATTGTTAATGTTTTAATGTTTTCTTCTTTCATTTTTACTCCAGAATTTATATATTGCGTTGATAATCGAATTTCACAATTTTTGTCAAGCTTTTTTTAGTTAAAAATTTTCTAATTTACGACAACCGGTCAACCCACAACTAACAACATGCAACGGACAACCATAGTCGAGTCTTGACTCGATTAGAGTTGTATTTACCATTATGATTAAGAAAAAAATTTATGGAAACACCTTAAAAGAACAGCTTCTTGCCAGTGCAAAAGATCGATTATATAATTTCTCTTTAGCCGGCGGGACTGTCCGAGGTGTTATAATGAACGGCACAAGGATGATTAACGAGATGCGAGCAAACCACGAGCTGGGAATTTTAGAAACACTGGTGCTCGGGCGCACATATCTTGGTATTGGATTAATATCGACAAACCTGAAAGGTAATGATCGAATAAGCCTGCAAATCGATTGCTCCGGCCCGATAAAAGGCCTTTATGTTGAAGCAAATACCTTTGCTGAAGTGCGTGGATTTTTAAAAAGAATCCCTATTCCAATTGATAAACCCATGGAGAACTTTGATCTTTCACCTTTTTTTGGTGCAGGTTTCCTGGAAGTCACACGCCATCTTCAGGATGCGAAACAGCCGTTTATCGGTAAGGTTGTGCTTGAATATGGAAATATCGCCAAAGATCTGGCAAATTACTACCTGACGTCAGAACAGATCCCCACCGCCTTTAACCTGAGTATTCACTTTGATAAAGAGGGTAATGTTACAGGCGCAGGCGGACTCTTTTTACAGGCCATGCCGGGTGCCGGTGATGAAATAACAGCCGGACTTGAAAACTTGATTTCAGATTTTCCCTCAATGGGAGTCGTATTTGCTAAAGGGAGTAACCCGGAGAAACTAATCCATGATGTTTTTCATAAATATTCTCCCAAATTCCTGGCAAACAGGAGGGTAGAATTTATGTGTCATTGCAACAGAGACCGGGTTCGCAGCCTGTTAACACTGCTTCCGGCAAAAGAAATCAAGGATATTTTAGAAAAAGATCCTTTTCCTGTTGAATTGCGATGTCATCACTGCAATACTCCATATCTTTTCAGCAAAACAGATATACAGCAAATTCTTGGTAAACGTTTTGCGGATAACTAATCTTAATATGTTTAAGAAACTCCTTAAATTAACCGTCCTTATTTTTATTTTGATATGTGCCGGATTAATTCTTTACAGCTGGTACCTGTCTGTCAAGGTGGAAAAACGTTTTGCCGGCAGGCGGTGGAGTATTCCTTCTACTGTTTTTTCTGATATCACCATTTTATATCCCGGCCAACGAATCAATCGCTCCCTTTTTAATAAAAAGCTCAACAGCCTTGGATACCGGGAAGTTTCTCATAATCCCAGGAAAAAGGGGGAGAAGAAAACTGCATCCACTAAAGTAACAATTTATCTTCATGACCTTAAGGCGCCCTCCCTTACACGGAAAGGCTTCCCTGTAAAAATCCGATTTCTCCAAAACAAAATCGAAGCTATTAATCGTGCGGATACCGGCAAGTCTGTCCCTATTTTAGAACTGGAGCCGGAGGAAATAATGCAATTCTTCGGGCCGGAGCGGGAAAAACGGCATCTTGTTTCCATCCACCAAGTCCCTGAAGATCTCATCCATGCCGTGCTTGCTGCAGAAGACGGCCGTTTTTACAAGCACCACGGAATTGATCCACGGGGTATTCTCAGGGCGCTTTACACAAACCTGCGTCACGGCGCCATCCTGCAGGGAGGGTCTACTTTAACCCAGCAACTTGCTAAAAATTATTTTTTAACCCCGGAAAGAACAATATCCCGGAAAATCAATGAAGCTATCCTTTCCGTCATCATTGAAGCTATATATGAAAAAGATGAAATTCTTGAAATATATTTAAACGAAATTTACCTTGGACAAAAAGGATCGATCTCCATCAATGGTGTTGGTGAAGCCTCATTTTTCTACTTCGACAAACCTGTCAGTACACTTTCATTGCCTGAAGCAGCAACAATCGCAGGACTGATCAAGGGGCCGAATTATTATTCCCCTTATGTTGGCAAATCCCGCTGCAAGGAGAGAAGAAATATGGTGCTGCATGCCATGCACCGGAAGGGTTGGATTAACAACGATAAGCTTAAGGCGGCTTTATCAGCAAAAGTTGAATCTGCGGGCTTTAACCTTCAGGGGAAAAAAGCGCCTTATTTTATAGATTATCTATATCGGCAGCTTGAAAAGCTATACCCTCCTGAAGTTTTGAACAGTCTGGGACTTTCTATATACACAACACTTGACACTCAAGTCCAGGCAGCAGCAGAGAAGGCTTTAAAAGAAGGTCTATCCAGGCTGGAAAGATCGAATCCTGCTCTAAGGCGTAAAAAAGGCGAAGAAAAACTTCAAGGCGCTATCATAGTAATGCAGCCAAAAACAGGCTATATACTTGCGGTGGTGGGAGGACGAAATTACACGGTTAGCCAGTTTAACAGGATTACCCAGAGCCGGCGCCAGCCAGGAAGTGCATTCAAGCCTTTTGTCTATCTGACCGCCCTGAATGATTTCACACCTGCTTCCAGACTGTCTAATGAACCCATAACCTACATGATTGATGGGAAACCATGGGAACCTCAAAACTTTGCGCCGTCGGACGAGCTTGTCGTGAGCATGAGACTTGCCCTGACAAAATCCTTTAACCTTGCAACAGTTGACCTGGCCAGAAAGGTAGGTCTTGACAAGATAATCAAAACAACCGACAGATTCCTATTCTCAACTCCTTTAAAACCATACCCTTCCCTTGCCCTGGGTGCATTTGAGGTTATACCGCTTGAACTGGCGCGTGCGTATTGCGTCTTTGCTGCAGACGGCATGCTGCCCTATCCATTGTCTTTGAAAGATGTGACCGATGAAAACGGAAAGTTGCTGAAACAAAAGCACATGAATATTGAGCGTTTGACCAGTCCTGCAAAAGCCTTTATTATAAGTTCCATGCTCCGTAGCGTTGTATCCGAAGGGACTGCACGGTCTTTAATCGGCAGGGGCATATCGTGGCCTGTTGCGGGCAAGACAGGAACAACGAATAATTTCAGGGACGCCTGGTTTGTGGGATATACTCCTGATATTCTAGCGCTGGTGTGGGTTGGGTTTGATAACCAGGATTCCATTTTTACCACAGGTTCGACCGCGGCCCTCCCCATCTGGGCGGATCTTATGAATTCTGTCCCCCAGTATGTATCTGAAAACTGGTATAAAATTCCCCCCGGTGTAGTAAAAGAAACCGTCTGTTCAGAAAGCGGTCTGCTTGCTCATAAAGGCTGTCCGGAAAGTATGGAAGAAATATTTCTTAAAGAAAATGTACCGACCGTTTTTTGCCCGATTCATAATAAACCTGGGTTGTTTAGAAAAATTTTTAAATTTATGAGAAAAGATGACTATGACACTAAAAATTAAATGGCTGAAAATCCTGTTGGCGGTTGCGCTATGCCTGCCGGCGGTTGGGTGTATGAAACCAGCTTTAACTCCTGAGCCGCCCCCTTCTCCCGAATCACCCTCTACACCACGAGTACTTGCATCTTTACAATTAACCGAGCAGGGCAAAAGCCTCCTGAACAAAGGCAAACCTGACGCCGCCATTCGTGCCCTTGAACGGGCCATCAACCTTAATCCCGGCAGCGGTGAAAATTTTTATTATCTTTCCCAGGCCTGGCTGATGAAAGAAGAAGCAAAACAGGCAAAAGAGTTTAATAACCTGGCAGAAATCTATTTAAATGAATATCCGGAGTGGACGGTTCGCATAGCCAGGCAAAAGGATCGAATCCAGGAGTTGGAAAAGTAAAGAGTGACTAAAGTGCCTAAAGTGAGCTAAAGTGACTAAAGTTGTGGTGTCGCTCTGCTCCAGGCTTCGCCTTTAGCTACGCCCCGGCAAGCCATCTTTTTTATAAAAAAATAGACAGAATTCCTTAACTTTAGACACTTTAGTCACTTTAGCTCACTTTAGGCACTTGAACTACTTAACTGTAATACCTTTGCAAGGAAAGTAGTCAAATTTTCAAATAGCTATTTCAAGAGGTTTCAAAATTGGTTCTAAAGATATTCATAGCAACTTTATGTCGGGTTATCTTTAATACTTCCCGGCGTTTTGCATACCCTTTCGCCCCTGTCCTCAGCAGGGGGATAGGTGTTGAGCTGACTGCAATTACTTCGCTGATTGCTGCAAATCAGGCTACAGCCCTGCTCGGCATCTTCTTCGGGCCTGTTGCGGATCGTCTCGGATACCGGTTGATGATGCTGGCAGCATTGGCAATGCTTAGTCTCGGCATGTTTGCCGGAGGCTTTTTCCCCTTTTACGGCGTAATTCTTATCGCTCTATTTCTGGCAGGTATAGGAAAAACCATTTTTGACCCTGCTGTTCAGGCCTATGCTAGTGAAAGAGTTCCCTTTAAGCAGCGGGGCCTTGTAATAGGCCTGATTGAATATAGCTGGTCGGCAAGCACCCTTGTGGGAATCCCCCTGATTGCTCTTTTAATCGACCGGTTCGGCTGGCGTTCGCCTTTCTTTGTCCTGGGCGGGTTAAGCATGGTGGGTATGGTTATGCTGGCCGTTGTTATCCCACGAGACAACAAGAAAAATACTTCACACCAGACTTCTATGAATTTATGGGGTGCCTGGTGTCAGTTGCTCAAAAAACGTACCGCCCTTGGAGCCATGGGATTTGCTTTTTTTATAAGTGCTGCAAACGATAATCTTTTTGTTGTGTATGGGGCATGGCTTGAAAAATCTTTCGATCTTAGCATTATCGCCATCGGGATGAGCACCGGTCTTATAGGACTGGCCGAACTATCGGGCGAGACATTGACAGCCGTTTTTGCCGATCGTTTCGGGTTGAAACGGACAGTTCTTACTGCCCTGACCCTGTGTTTAATAAGTTATGGGATATTGCCTTTTTTAGGATTAACTCTGCCCCTGGCGCTCACCGGCCTGTTTTTCATCTTTTTAACTTTTGAATTTTCAATTGTTACAAGCATGTCTCTTTTCACGGAACTTTTTCCTGAATACCGTGCAACAATGATGTCAGGCTTTTTTGCATCAGCAGGTATGGGAAG
Organism: Desulfobacteraceae bacterium; assembly: GCA_030612225.1. Classification (GTDB taxonomy): domain Bacteria; phylum Desulfobacterota; class Desulfobacteria; order Desulfobacterales; family JAUWMJ01; genus JAUWMJ01. The sequence continues at coordinate 676 of JAUWOH010000109.1, read as the reverse complement.
GATTGCAGGTGCGCTGATGGGTGGGCATGTGTGGCGGGCAGGCGGCATACTTGCAACAGGCCTTGTTTCCGCCGCTGTCAGCGGCCTGGGACTTGTCTCGCTGGGATGGGGATTGTATGGATGGCGAAGGTAAAAACTAATCCTCCTTTAAAATATCTGCGATTTTTTGAGAAAATTCCTTAATGTAAAAAGGCTTCTGGATAAAACCGGCGCAGCCTTTTGCCATTATCTCGGAAGCCTGGCTGTTTAAACTGTATCCGCTTGAAAGTAGAACCCTGACATTGCTATCGATTTCCTTTAGCTTTTCAAAAGTTTCCCCGCCTCCCATGACAGGCATAATCATATCTAAAATGACAAGATCAATTTTATCCTGGTTTTCTTTATATATCTCTATAGCTTCCTTTCCGCCGCCTGCTGTCAGCACATCATAGCCCAATCTTTTGATTATCTGTTTTCCTACGCCGATTATCATTTCCTCATCATCTACAAAGAGAATCGTCCCCTGACCATCTATCAGTCTGTTATACTCCTTTTCTTCTTTAACAACAGCTTTTCCTGATGCAGGCAGCTAAACAGTAAAGATGTCCTTCGCCCGGCTCACTGTAAACATTTATTTTAGGTTTGCCGCCTGATACGATTATCTTACTAATTCCACAATATTACATGTAAACAGCAA
>JAUWOH010000015.1 GCA_030612225.1 Desulfobacteraceae bacterium | reverse complement strand
ATAAGTTTGAGAAAAAGGCGGAAAGAAAATCAAGATGGGCTTATGGGGAGCTAACCGCCTTTCTTAATTATGTAATCAGGGAAGGAATCGATCCTGTGGAGATAAATGGTTCATATGCAGGGGCTATGGGTATTTCTCAATTTATGCCAAGCAATATACCGGAACTTGCAAAAGACGGTAACAACGATGGTAGTATAGACCTGTTTAACCATGCAGATGCTATAGCAAGCATTGCTTTTTATTTAAAAAGTCATGGGTGGAAACCGGGAATAAGCAACAAAAAAGCCCAAAAAGTCATCCATCATTATAATCACAGCGAAAAATATGTTGATGCGGTATTAAAAATATCTAAACTTCTGAAAGGCTGAAAATGACTTTTAAAACACTTACTATATTTCTTGGATTATGTGTACCATTTTTTTTGCTGAGCATTTGGGCAATTGTCGATGCCGCCCAGAAAGATTTCAGCACTGTCGGAAAAAAAGCTTTATGGTGTTTGATCGCTTCAATTCCCTTTGTAGGATTTATCCCGTATTTTCTTTTCGGGTATAGAAAAGGAAAGAAACCAAATATTGATTGACATTGAGGCCACATTTATAAGTATTGTACTCATCAACCAAAGTAAAAAGCTTTTAAGTGAGAAATAGATGATTTTAGATAATAAAAATAAAAACCTGAAAGTTCATGAATGGATTGCAAAATATACGAAAGAGGGGAAATTTAATTCGGTAACCGGCTATTTCACGATTGGAGCACTCGCCTATCTGTCAGCTAAAATTAATGAGAAGGTAAATGAGTTCAGATTTGTTCTTGGCGATATCGTTCATACTGAAAATATTGAAATTCGTACCATAGACCTGTTAAATGAAAACATAACCATTGAAGCTGCATTACAACTAAGCTCTCTTGCCAAAGAAGCTGTATCTTTTTTAAAACAGGATAAGGTTAAACTTAAAACACTTGAACCAAACTTTTGTCATGCCAAAACATTTATATTTGAGAGCGCATCCAAAGAAGCACCCGAACATTATTATATTATGGGCAGCTCAAATCTAACTGAGGCCGGAATCGGGTTTAAAAAAACAAATAATGTTGAATTAAACATAATAGGCCAGGGGACGGATGCTGACTATAAGGAGTTAAAAGAATGGTTTGACAATCTGTGGCTCAGTAATAACGCTCATGGCAGGAAAACCGTCAATGGCAAAAAAATTGATTTTAAACAATATCTGATTAAAGAGATTGAAACAATATTTGTTCAGTACACGCCTCGGGAATTATACTATAAGGTGCTTTTTGAACTTTTTGGCGAGCAGATAGTTTCCGATAAAGAAGATCCTAATTTTAACCGGCAAATAGGGCGACTTGAAAATACGGTTGTTTACAATACCCTGTATGAATTCCAGCAAAAAAGTGTCTTAAGCTTAATTAAAATGCTTCAGAAATATAATGGAGCAATTATTGCTGATGCCGTCGGCCTGGGTAAAACCTGGAGCGCTTTGGCAGTAATGAAGTTTTTCCAGTTGGAGGGTGCGGAAATCATTCTTCTGTGTCCAAAGAAACTAGATCAAAACTGGAGAAAATTTCTCGTCAAGCAAAACTCCCGTTTCGAAGACGATCAGTTCAATTATACCATCCGTTTCCATACGGATTTACAGGATAACCGCCTGGAGCATCACCAGGATGCTCTGAAAATCAATGAATATTTCCAGAGTGACAGGCCAAAATTAGTAGTTATCGATGAAAGCCATAATTTAAGAAATGCAAAATCCAATCGATTTAATTACCTGGTTGACATCCTGTTAAAGAAAAATGAAAATATCAAGGTGTTGATGCTTTCAGCCACTCCGATTAACAATTCCCTGACAGATATCAGAAACCAGTTCAAGCTTATGGTGAAAAATGATCCAAAAGGATTTTATAATACGCTGGGAATTAGAAATATTGATTATACGTTTCGGGGGGCAAAAAGAGCATTTAATGAATGGCGCAATGAAGACAAAAGAACCATCGGTGACTTTATCAAAAAACTGCCCTCAAACTTTTTCAAATTGACGGATTCCCTGATTGTGGCCAGAACCCGGAAAATGATCGAAGGGCAGGCAGATCACCTCACATTTCCAAAGAGAGCAAAGCCTGATAATATTTTTGTAACACCAAAACAGATTGGAAATTTTGATACTTTCGAGGAGATGTTTGACAATTTTCCCCCAATGCTGTCCGGCTACCAGCCGTCATTTTATGTTAAGCAGGAAGAAGATGTTGATTTGCTAAGGGATGAAAAACAAAGGGATCGTTTTCTCGTAAAGATGATGTATATCCTGATGGTTAAACGACTTGAATCGTCCTGGTTTTCTTTTTTATCAACCGTTGAAAAAATTCTGGCTCATCATGAAAATGCCTTAAGCAAAATCAATCAGTACCAGGAAGCTAAACTGGATGATATTATCGATGACAGCTCTCAATTCGAGTTTTTGGAAATGGATGAGGAAACGGATTTTGACGAGTTTACTTTGGGGAAGAAGCGCAAAGTGAAACTATCAGAGATAGACAGGGCCGGCACTCTTGAGGCATATAAACAGGATCTTAAAAAAGATATTGCCAGCATGGACAGCCTGCGCTCTAACCTTCACCGATTTAAAGAAGAAATAAAGAAGGAGTGTACACATAAAAACAACCATAAGAGCATAGATGATAAACTGGAAGTCCTGATTTCAAAAATACAGGAAAAGCAAAAAAGTGGAAACAATAACAACAATCATAAAGTCATCATTTTTACGGTTTTTAAAGATACTGCCTTTTATCTGTTTGACCAGTTAAAAGCGAGAGGATTCAAAAGAGTTGCTGTAGTCAGCGGTGATGAATCAAAAACAGATGATTCTGACAGCAGCCGTTTAAAATTCGAACCGATCTTAGAACGCTTTACACCTTATACCAAGCTTTATATGGAGAAGGAATGGAAAGACTTTGAAGTGCAGGATAAATTATCTTCTTTTGAAAAGTATGAAAAATGGAAAGAATGGGTTTGCCTGAAGTATTCGCACATAAAAGAAAAGTTGGATAATCCCATTGACATACTGATTGCAACCGACTGTTTAAGCGAAGGACAAAACCTGCAAGACTGTGACTATGTCATCAATTACGATATCCACTGGAATCCTGTTCGGGTCATTCAGAGAATGGGCCGGATCGACCGCATAGGTTCCATTAATGATACAATATATGGCATAAATTTCTGGCCTTCGGATAATATTAACGGCTACCTGAACCTGCAGGATCGTATTGAAAACCGGATGACGGTTATGAAACTGGCAGGCTCGGAAATAGACAAACATTTTACTGCCAACTTGAAGGAACGTATAGAAGATGACAAACTGGAGCAGTCTCAAAAGGCCAGGATGTTAAAGCAGATGCAGACATCCTGGGATGATATTGAAGTCAGCGACCAGGGATTGGGTTTTGAGGATCTTTCGCTGGAATCCTTCAGGCAGGATTTGAATGCGGAGCTGAATCTTACCAGAGATAAATACGATAAAATGCCCAAGGGAGTGTACACAGGATTTAAAAAGGACTACGAAATTTGTCGTAAAGACGGTATTATTGCATTGCTTGGATACCCAGCCAGGCCTTCCGGTGTAAAGGAATTCTCATACAGCTCCCATGATTTGATTTATATAGATAAGGAGGGCAGCAGCGTTTTACTGAACCAGAAAGAAGTGCTTGATGCCCTTGCCAAACATAAAGATAAAGATCGCTTTGTGCCGCAGGCGGTTGACAATGGCGAAGAAAAAGCCATTAGGTCTCTTTCGGATTCCATAAAAACCTGGTTAAAAAAACAAGAGATTGATGAAATAAAAGACGAAAACGGCAACACCAAAACAAAAATGGGCAAATCCGCAAAAGACATACTGAACAAATTAAAAGCTGGTGATATTTCTGCTGTAAAGAGACTTAAGGAAAATATTAAAGTTGAAGATAAATTTCAAATAGACAATTTTGATTTAATCGTCTGGTTTCTGGTGAACTAATACCCAAGGGAAAAAGATGAATCTGCAATATTTCAATGATCAGGATTTTTATTCTTCTATAAAAATATTTTTTAAAAACCTTAATATCCCCATCCACTATATAACCGAGCAACCGGTTTCGCCCAAAGAAATCCTCTCAAACACCTATAAACCAAACCATCCCGCACACCAGCTTGTGGATGATGTCTATTTTTTAGGCATGGTGGATGACAGGGCATTTAATAAACAACCTTCGATAATTGATAATAAGCAGCTAAGAAAAAAGGAATACGATGGGCTCTTGATATTTGGCGTCACCCTTGACCGGCCAGGCGGAAAGCTTCCGACCCGTGGCCAGATGGCGGAAATTACGAGAGCCTTTAACCGGGAGTTTCATTATACTCCGGTTGTCGTTGTATTCAAATACAACCGATACATTTCTTTTTCAAACTGCGAAAGAGCGCCCTATAAACAAAAATGGCGTGAAGGTGAAAAGGCCGGTAAGGTTTCCCTGCTAAAAGATATTGACACGATAAAAACCCATACCGGTCATTTGAAAATTTTAGAAAATCTTGCCATCACAACCACCGGTAAAAAGGCTGTTACCACTTTCGACGGGCTGTATAACTACTGGCAGGAAGTTTTCAGTGTTTCCCTGCTTAGCAAGCAGTTTTACAGGGAATTATCAAACTGGTACTTCTGGGCACTACAGTATGTTGAGTTTCCGGATGATGCGGAAAAAGACAGGGAAGTCAGAAATGCAACCAGTGTCATCCGTTTGATTACTCGTTTGATGTTTGTCTGGTTTTTAAAGGAGAAAAACCTGATCCCGGGTGTGCTGTTTGACACGGAAAGTCTTGATGACTTTCTGAATTATACGGACAGTAATGACAGCACTTATTACAAAGCGATTTTACAGAATCTGTTTTTTGCGACGCTTAACACAAAAATGAAAAAGGATGATCCTAAAAGTCGCAAATTTGTCAATCGCCAGTATGGCATCCAGGAATTTTACAGATACGAGAGGTTTTTTAAAGATAAGAAAAAAGCCCTAAAGCTGTTTGAAACCATCCCCTTTTTAAACGGCGGGCTGTTCGAAAACTTGGACAAAAATATTGGAAAGCCTGATGAAATAAGGATTGATTGTTTTTCTAACAGACCCGTGCATGAAAAAAAACTTAAAGTACCTGATTTTCTCTTTTTCGGAGATGAGGAGCAGATCGATTTAAGTGAGATCTATGGCAGCAAAAAGAGAAAAAACGAAACGGTCAGAGGAATAATTCACATTCTAAACTCATACAAATTCACCATTGCAGAAAACACACCCATTGAAGAAGAAATCGCTCTTGATCCGGAACTGCTTGGCAAGGTGTTTGAAAACCTGCTGGCCAGCTACAACCCCGAAACACAAACCACGGCGCGAAAACAGACAGGATCATTTTATACTCCAAGGGAAATCGTTAACTATATGGTGGATGAATCCCTGATTGCACACCTTGAAGGCAAATTGACAGAGCTTTATGAGAAGGAATCCGGGTTCATTCAAAAAACGCCGCCTTCCCAGAAAAGTTTGTTTGGCAAACAAAAACCGGTTCAAACAAAAATCGCCCCATCCAAATCAAAGTTACCTGCCAGTGTAAAAAAGGAGATAAATAACAAACTACACAACCTGCTTTCATACTCCACGGAAGACCATCTTTTTTCAAAAAAAGAAGTAAAGGTTATTATTACCGCTTTGGATAATGCCAAAATCCTTGATCCTGCCTGCGGCTCAGGCGCCTTTCCCATGGGCATTTTACATAAAATGGTACATATACTTTCTAAGCTTGATCCTCAAAACAAACAGTGGAAGCAAAGGCAAATCGAGAATCAGACCGGAGAAATAAAAAAAGATATCTTATATGCCGAAAAAATAAAAGATGACAAAGCTCGTCAAAGAGCACTGGGTGAACTGAAAGAACGACTTGCAACCACTAATGATGCTTTTGATAATAATGAACTGGACTATGGTCGCAAGCTTTATCTTATTGAAAACTGCATATTCGGTGTGGATATTCAGCCCATCGCTGTTCAGATTTCCAAACTTCGTTTCTTTATTTCTCTGATTGTAGATCAAAAGATTGATAAAAATAAGGAAAACTTAGGTGTTTTGCCTCTGCCGAATCTTGAGACTCGGTTTGTTGCAGCCAACACACTGATCGGTGTTCAAAAAGGTCTTGGGAATTTATTTGAGCTGAAAATTAAGGAAAAAGAAAATGAGCTGGCAAAGGTTCGTCAGAAGCATTTTTCCGCCCGAACTCCTACAACAAAAGCAAAATACCGTGAAAAAGATGCACAACTCAGAGCTGAACTTGCCCAGTTGTTAATCAAAAATGGAAATTTTGGAACCGGTGTGGCCGAAAAATTAGCCCATTGGGATCCGTATGATCAAAATACATCCGCTGATTTTTTTGATATGGAGTGGATGTTTGGTGTAAAGGATGGGTTTGTTGTTGTTATTGGGAATCCGCCGTATATTAAAGAATATACATTTAGGAATGCTTTTGATGGTATTAGAAGATCACCTTATTACCAGGGTAAAATGGATTTATGGTATCTGTTCGCCTGCCATAATATAGATTTATTACAAAATAAAAAAGGAATATTAACATTTATTGCGACGAATAATTGGGTTACAAATTATGGTGCTTCCAAAATGAGAAACAAAATCATTAAAGATGCTTACATATTGAAGTTATTAGATTTTGGAAGCTATATGATTTTCGAACATTCTGATATTCAAACCATGATTATGATTTTTCGCAATGATTCAATAAATGACAATTACAACTTTGATTTCAGAAGACTAAAGGGTGAAAACAGGACCTTTAATGATGTATTGGATTTGATTGAGCTAAGAGAAAACCCAAATGCAGAATACTTAAGCCCTACTATTATTAAGACTGATTTAATTAATAGAACATTGACGTTTGCGAGTCCAGAGATAGAAAATATAGCTGCGAAAATAAAAGAAGGAGGAAATGATTATTTAAAAGAAAAAGAGGTGGCACAAGGAATCGTTTGTCCACAAGATTATATAAATAAAGCTTCCCAAAAAAGATTGGTTATTAGATTTGATCTTGGTTATGGTATCTTTGTTCTAAACAATAGCGAAAAGCAAGAATTGAAATTATCAACAAAAGAGATAGAGCTTATTAAACCCTATTATTCTACCAAAGAACTTTTTAAATATTACGGAAATAGTAGAAATAATAAATGGATAATCTATACAGATTCAACATTTAAAAACCCTGAAAGAATAAGACCGTATCCAAACATCAAAAAACATTTAGATAATTTCCAAACGGTAATTACTTCTGTTAATAAGCCATATGGTTTACATAGGAGTAGAGACGAAAGATTTTTTAAAGGGGAAAAGATAATTGTTGTTCGCAAATGCATAGAACCTACTTTTACTTACACAGATTTTGATTCCTATGTTTCAGCAACTTTCTATGTTATTAAATCTGAACGTTTGAACATGAAATTTTTGACCGCCTTGTTAAATTCATTGCCAATAAAATTTTGGCTTAGAAATAAAGGGAAAATACAAGGCAATAACTTTCAAATCGATAAAGAGCCTTTGCTTAATATTCCAATAAAAAAAGTTGATAATCAAACGCAACGGCCTTTTATAAAATTGCTCAATCAAATTCTCAGTGCAAAAAAATCAAACTTCGCTGGCGACACAACCGCCCTCGAAGCCGAAATTGACGGCCGTGTAGCGCACCTCTACAATCTAACCGAAGAAGAATACTCGATGATTTTAAAAGAAACCAACTGCCCGGACCCGTTCCGCGTGGCAGCACTGAATATTTACCGAGATATTGCCAGAGGAATAATAAAATGAAACCGAAACTTTCATCCTTTTCTTTAAAAAACTTCAAAGCCGTGCAGGACAGCAAAACCATAAGGTTTACCCCGCTGACGGTTTTCATCGGTAACAATGGATCCGGGAAAAGCAGTATTGTTGAGGCGATGGAAACGTTTCAATCAATTGTTTTCAGCGGTTTGGACGAAGCCATGATTCCCTGGCACGGGTTTGAGCATATCTGGAACAAGGCCAAAGAACATAAGGCAATCAAGGGTAAAGTCTCAAACCCCATGACATTTGCTTTTCTTGGTATAGCAGGAGATGAAAAAATTAAATTCCATCTGGAAATTGTAGCGGATTCTACTTTGAACAAGATTTACTTTCAGGACTATAAGACCGCATATAATTCCAGTGAACTAACTGAAATGCACAAACTTATTTCTAACGGCGAAATTACGGATCCAAAATTGAATCTGTTTGTTTATGGATGGCAGTTTCTAAAACTTGATCCTTACTCAATGACCGAGCCGATGCCGCAAAAACGGGCCTATGGCAGCATTAAGTTGAGGCCAAATGGTTCTAATATTGCCGAATACCTTCTATCCATTAGAGACATGGATATTCAGGCTTATAACGGCATTATCGAAGCTATCAAAGTGGTTTTGCCCTATACGGAAGATCTTCAACCGGCAATTACATCCGAAATTGATCGAAAAGTTTATCTGATGATGGCTGAAGAAAATATTGCAGGCAAGCTACCTGGCTGGCTCCTTTCTACAGGAACTCTTAGAATCCTTGCTCTATTGGCGAGTTTTCGCCATCCATCCCCTTCACCGGTTATTATTATTGAAGAAATCGAAAATGGACTCGATCCTCGAACCATTCACCTGCTTGTCGATGAAATCCGGTATTTTATCGAATCAGGCCGTGGACAGGTTATTGTTACAACCCATTCCCCTTATCTGCTTGATTTACTAAAATTATCCCAGCTCGTTGTTGTGGAAAGAGATACTTCCGGTTCCCCTGTATTTACGCGCCCCGCGTCTCAAAAATCGCTGGAAGAATGGGCGCAAAAATTCTCACCTGGAAAACTGTACACCATGGGAAAGCTAAAGCGGAGCTAAAATATGAAGATTGGCTTTATTTTCGAATGTGGCCCTGACGGCCCGGATGTTCAGGTTTGCCGCCATCTGGTTCATAAACTTGACCCCACAATCGAATTTGTTTCCAGCACACTGGACAACAAGAAAAAACTACTTGAAGATAGCGGCGCTATTGCTAAAGTCTTGTTGGATGAGTGTGAGAAAGTCATTATAGTATGGGACCTTTATCCGGCCTGGCGTGAAAAAGGCATAAAGCCCTGCAGGCACGAAGACCGGCTGGCTATTTTTCAGTCCTTGCAAGCTGAAAATGTGGATTTCAACAGGGTTTTTCTGGTATGCATACAAGAAGAGCTGGAAGCATGGCTGCTCGCAGATAATCGGGCTGTTAAAGCAATGCTTGAACCGTTAAAACATCCCCATCCTGTTAGCCGGATTTTAAGATTCCCAAACCCAGACAGAATCCATGATCCCAAAACAAGACTTACAAAAATCTTTACTCAGGAGCTTGGGACCGGTCGCCGCTATGTGGATTACCAGCATGCAATTAAGCTTGTCAGGGAAATTTCAAATTTCGCCAAAATCAGGCGGTCAGACTCTTTTAGAAGATTCGCCTTAAAAGTTGCAGGGGTTGAGTTGTAAACCGGTAATAAAATCGATTAAGCAAATAGTCTTGACATTAAAACCTGTTTTCTATATTCATGGTTCAAAATACAGGTCCCATCGTCTGGTTGTTAGGACGTCCCGCTTTTCAAGCGGGATAACGCAGGTTCGAATTCCGTTGGGATCATTATTAAATTAATATGCTATGATATAGACTTAACGTTTGAGAGTATATAAGAAAAGACCTATACAGATAAGCGCAGACTTCGAAACGTTACTTTTATAGGTCTGCGATAGCTGTTCCAAAACAAAGGTCCCATCGTCTAGTGGTTAGGACGTCGGCCTCTCACGCCGGTAACGCGGGTTCGACCCCCGCTGGGATCACCATGAAATTATGAGAGCCCTGAAAAAGGCTCTTTTTTATAGTGGTTAGGACGCCCCGCTTTTCAAGCGGGATAACCCGGGTTCGAATCCCGGTGGGATCACCACAAATGTTCATAAGGGTTTACGAAAAAGCGTACGCCCTTTTTTCTTGCCTGAATTTCAGCCTCCCCACCATGAAACCACAACCCTTGCCATGCAGAGCCGAGACCTTGGAAAAAAGGTAATTTTTGTTCGAGTTCAAGTCGAAGATCCCGGACTTTGAGCGGGGGAAGGCGAAAATTTCAACCACAGGAATATATTGAATATTTCGAGGATTGAAATTTGAGTCTGACGCAGGCACTTTAGTGAAGCTTTAGCGCTAATCGGGCAAAAAGTGCCATTTTCCCAGGGTCTCGAGCCGTCTCTGACACTCTTCGCGTAACATTTCGCTTTTGCGCGTTTAAATGCGTATTCCCCATTTTTTTAAAAATAACAAATAATTAGCTTGCTTTCTTCCTAAATAAGATTATTATGTGTTAAATCAATTAAGTCCTGTTTAATCTGCGGGACGGTTTCTTTCTGAAGGAATAATCCATTTGTCAAAGTGGCACCTCCAGTTTGTGACGTTGAAAATTTTTAAGAAAGGAGGATGTTATCATGACTAATGGAACTGTTAAGTGGTTTAACGCCGGAAAAGGATTCGGATTCATTGAGCAGGAAGACGGAGCGGATGTGTTTGTTCATCATTCAGCAATCAATGCAGACGGTTTTAAATCCCTCAATGAGGGCGACCAGGTTTCCTTTGATATAGAGGACGGACCAAAAGGTCCTGCCGCTGCAAATGTCACTGTAATTTAACCTTATGTTCTGAGTAAAAAGGGCATTTTCTCTAATGTTGAGGGGATGCCCTTTTGTTTTGTTTGAATTTATACCTTTATATTTCGCTATCATCAGACCTCAAAAAAGTCCGCTCATAGATCCTTTTCTTGTTGTCAGTCTTAGAAATAACAGCCAGGGAGGTAACAAATTGGCAAGATCAAATTATCAATTTAATAAACGTCAAAAAGAATTAGCAAGGAAGAAAAAGAAAGAACAAAAGAGACAAAGCAAACTGGATAAAAAAGCCATGCAACCAGAAGAGACTCCAGATCAGTCTCAGAATGAAGAAGAGAATCTATAAGCATAGGTCCAGTTCCGTGGCGCTCCCGTACATATCTGGGATATACCCTTTACTCTTTTTTCTTTCGTCTATCAGTTTCACTTCTTCTGAATCTTAAACTTCTCTTTTCGGGGCCATTATATGAGGATGACCCACCTTTTCTATTATCTTTACCAGAACGTCTATTTTTATCGGTTCTTCTATCATCCATTATTTAAGCCCTCTTTTATCTTTTTCTGAATCATGTCAGCTCAACCAAACAGGCACCTAAAGTGTTAATGCAAAAATCATGCAAAATCAATATAATTATATTGATGATAAGTAATATCAAGATATTATCCCCTTTATGGGGATTATTACCGAAAAAATTGAGAATTGAATACCATAAAAACTGAGAAAGATATTTCATATGAGACAGTTTCAAAATGTTCAATTTTGGAAGATAATTATTTATTTTCTTGTATGTTATTGACAGTTTACGTGATTTAATACTATTATTTTGAGACCTTTGTAAAATGATAATTTTCGAAGTCTACGCTTATCTGTTCAAGCTCAAGAAAGGCGATCCGCCTCAGGCGGATCAACCACAGGAATATATATGATGTTTCGAGGATATCGCTAACCTTTAGCGCTAATCGGGTAAAAAGTGCCTTTTTGCAGAGGTCTCATTTTATGGGTTAAAGAAATAGGTCAAGCAAGCTTAAAAAAGCATTATTAAATGATTGAAAATGGTTGTCAATAAAAAGAGCTATGGAAACATACAGCAGGATAATATTCGGCAATTCAAATAAAATGGATTCGATAGATTCGGAAAGTGTAGATCTGATCGTTACCTCTCCGCCGTATCCTATGATAAAAATGTGGGATAAAATGTTTTGCGATCAAAACCCATCCATAGAGGATGCTTTAAAACGATCTCACGGCATGAAGGCTTTTGAGCTGATGCATAAAGAACTGGATCGGGTATGGAAAGAAATATTCCGCGTTTTAAAAAATGGAGGATTTGCCTGCATTAATATCGGCGATGCAGTCAGAACTATAGATGAAGATTTTTGTTTATATCCGAATCATTCGAGAATTTTAAATTTTCTTCAGGAATTGGGCTTCAGCGCCCTGCCGGATATATTATGGAGGAAACAAACCAATGCTCCAAATAAATTCATGGGTTCAGGCATGCTGCCCGCCGGGGCCTATGTTACTTTGGAACATGAATTTATTCTGATAGTTCGAAAAGGTTCAAAAAGGGTTTTTAAAGAAGAACAGGAAAAAAGAAACAGGCATGAAAGCGCTCTTTTCTGGGAAGAAAGAAACTCGTGGTTTTCAGACATATGGTTCGATATTAAAGGAGCATCACAGGTATTGAGTACAAAGGAAAGCAGGCTTAAAAGCGGCGCTTTTCCATTTGAAATTGTTTACAGGTTGATAAATATGTATTCCGTCAAAGATGATGTTGTTCTTGATCCTTTTTTAGGGACCGGAACAACTATGGCTGCTGCCATGGCATCCGGCAGAAACAGCGTTGGTTTTGAAATTGACTCAGCTTTGCGTGATGAAATTATTGCTATAAAAGACAACATTGTTAGTTTTTCCAACGAATACATTTATAACAGGATTAAAAGACATATCGATTTTGCAGGAAACAGGATCAAAACAAAGGGACCGATGAAGCACACGAATAGATATTATCAATTCCCTGTTATAACGGCCCAGGAAAAACAGCTTATTATTAATAATTTGATGGATATCAAAAAAACGGATAAAAATACTTTTAAGGTTAAATATTTCGATAAGCCTCAGGAAATTTTTTGTAAAGACTGGAGTATGGAGTTAAAGAGCTATAATAATGAAACATTGCAGGAAAAAAAGCGAAAACCAAAACAAAATCGTTCTTCATTCAGGAAAAAGACGCAAGTCAATTCCCAGCTTAAGCTATTTCCAAAATAATTGAGCCAGTTTCAAATTTGAGCATTTTGAAATTGCCTCAATTGAAAAAAAATCATTTCCGTGGTATACTAAAAAACAAAAACTTGATGAACTCGTAAAAAGTCATTTTTCACCACATAGCTTCCAGAGCTCCCAAAGAATATTTTGATTTATTAAGTAGTTATCTCTGTGAGTTCCGTGCTCTCTGTGGTAAATTCTGCTTTTTACAGCGCCATCACATCTAAACCAACAACCCCGGACCCCGACAATGACCTCACCAAGAGTACTCCTTAATGCACATAATGTCCGCGCTAAAAAGAATCTGGGCCAACACTTTTTATCTGACCCGTCAACTGCCCGGATGATAGTAACCCGAGGTAAAATTACACCGGAAGATGTTGTTCTGGAAATAGGCGCTGGTCTCGGCGCACTTACTCTTCCCGTATCACATATTGCACAAAAAGTTTTTGCGGTTGAAAAAGACAGACCGATAATTGATCTGTTAAAAACACAGCTACTTGCAAGTGATCTTTCCAATGTTGTATTAATGGACAATAACATATTGGATGTAGATATAAACGCTCTTGCTGATGAGGCAAAGAGAAAAATCGTAGTTATCGGCAATCTCCCTTATAATATTTCTTCACAGGTTCTTGTTAAGCTCATAGAATCCCGAAGGAATGTCAGCCGTGCAATCCTTATGTTTCAAAAAGAACTGGCGCAGCGTATTACCGCTAGTCCAGGCTGCAAGGATTATAGCCGACTATCGGTAATGCTTCAATACTGCGCTGAAATCAAATCCCTGGCAACCGTAAAGGCCGATTTGTTTTTTCCTAAACCAAAAGTCGATTCCGAAGTTCTGGAGATAAAATTTAAAGATAAATCGGATTTCCCGGTCTGCGATGAGCTGTTTCTTTTTGAGGTTATAAAAGCTGCTTTTGGAAAAAGGCGAAAAACCCTTAAAAATGCACTTTCAAAAAGTATGCTTCATATTAATGTAGAAACAGTCCTTGACGCATTACAGCGCTCAGGGGTTGATTCCAGCCGGCGCGCCGAAACTCTGAGTGTTTCTGAATTTGTAAATTTAAGTAACTGTCTGAATGAGGTTTTAAATTTATGATAAAGTCAAAAGCCCTTGAAGTGAATATAGCCGACTATCATGTTGACGTCGAGATAGATGCCAAATATTCGACCCTGCAGGAGGTCATGTCCCGATATTATGGGCTGATGGAGGGTTTGAACACATTTTTAAAAGAACTTTCGCATCCTTATAAGAACTGGGACTTTATTGTAAAGGAGGCAAGGGGGTATTGTCTCGAATATTTTCATCTTATCAAAAAACATCCACAAGGGGTAGCTGCGGCAGGTGTTTACATCAATATTTTTTCCGATGCTATTAAATCAACATCGGATAAAAGCGTAAGAACGGATGCCGTGGACAACCTTCTCCTTTTTTTACAAAAACTTATAAAGGATGCCGGCTCCGACATCGAAAGATTTATGCCGGTAGTTAATGACGGTTTTAACCAAATCACCGATTATCCCAAAGAGCATTTCTTCTTATTTGTTAAAAGCTTTTATCAGATAAACAGGCTGGCTGAAGTGCTTTATAAGCATGCACCAAAGCTTACAACCGGCTACAGGGCAATTAATTTACTTTTACTGAAATATTACCAGCATACATATTCTTACTGGCAAAAAGAGGGAGATCCTCGGGCCTGGTTTGAAAAAGAGGCGGAAAGTGTCGACAGCATTGACAAACCGGATGATTTATTTAAGGACGTATCCCTTAAAAGGATTCAGGATATAAATAAGCAACTGGACGAGATAAAAAAAGCTGAGCATATAGAATCTGAGGAGGTGCTTAAAGAGCTGGTTAAACTTCCGGGCTATAGCGAAATTGTCGAAATATATAGAAAAATTCCTGGAAAACTTCTTGATGCCGGAAAGAAAAGGAAAAAGGGTAACCAGTGGAAAGTGATATTTTTATTTCATATAATGAACATTTCCGGATTGTCGATGATTCACGAGGAAGCTTTAAGAAGCATCAACAGAACATTAAGCTGGCTCATCGGTCATGAAAGCCACATGAATATCCGAAAACTGCTTGAAAAAACCTTTTCTATTTTAAAAGACAGAAGCGGCATGTACCCTGCTACTGCACTGAACTGTGTTCTTAATATGGGAAAGGGTGTTTACAAAACCGATGAAAGCGATCTTGTTAACTTTTTTATCGATTCTGTAATCGACCTTGGTTTTCAGTCGCCGATGATCAACGGTGTGGGAGATGACTGGCAGATAAAAGTTAACAATGCCCATATTCTGAATATACGCACATGGCTGGAGCTTATTGAACTGAACCCAAAATGGTCCACCAGACTCCTTTCAAATATGATCATCCACCTTTCCCTTAGCGGTGTTTTTATAAAAGATATCGATCTGTTTCCCCGTGATATCACCGGGTTTTTAAACAGCAAAATCGGGCCTGTATTTAATCTTTCAAAGCAACTTGCAAAGATCTTTCCGGTTTATTTCAACGATATCGGTGCTGAGGGAAAATTAAGAGATATTTCAACGCAGATTGATGAAATATCACATCGAAAGGATATTCTCGTACATTTCCTGCGGAAGCAAAGCCATGTGGAAAGCAGCAGTCAGATAATAGGCTTTATGGAAGCAATCCTTCATTTCTGGGCAACCAGGGAAAAGGAAAACCTTAAGCCATTTGTTCCGCCAAATATCTACAGTCAAATAGAAACAAAAGGACTTTATATAGATGGCGTTCATGCTATTGTGTCGCATCTTTGTGAAAAAGGGTTTGTTTTGCCGGATGATCTTTTGACCATCAAAGAAAATAAACTCAAGCAGGTTTTTAAAAGCATTTTAGGCGTAGAAAGAAAGGATTTCGAACGAGTAGAACTTTTTACAACCTTATACCAGCTTTTAAACCAGAAATATAATATTGAACACATCGAACTGAACAATTACATTACACAGCTTTCTACTGAGGCTTTTTCCGATTTGAACCGGCTAAAACAGGCTCTTGTGCTGCCCGATGACGAGAAAAAGCTGAACAAGCTCCTCGATTACCTTGACCGGCTTAAAAAGTTGATATTATCTTCCGAAGCCTATGAAATAAGGGAAGATATATATAAAAAAAGGCATATCACCGTGGATATTCCTTCCATGTACGGAAGTTACCATGAGATGAAATTCGATGCCCTTGGGCTGACTTTTCGAATTGAATCTTTAGTGAATGTTCTTTTTGAGCGGCTTGTTGAAAATATAGATCTTAGCCTGATAACCAGGGCAACATTTTACCAGATATATACACAATTAAGGTCATTTAACAAGGCGCTGAAGCTTGATGGAATTTCATCGGTGGAAATGGAACTGCAACTGGATCTTCTTGCCCATTCTCTTATGATTAGTGGCTTTACCTTCACACAGTATCTGGATATTTTTAAAGGGTTTGCTCTGGCAGTAAAAAATATAATCAATGATTATTTCAACAATATTCACGAAGAAAACTTAAGCAGAATTCTTTCTAATTTACCTGTCAGTCGGATTCAGGCAAAATACCTTCCCCAGGGAACTAAGCTTGATACCGAAAAGCTGGTGTACAGGATTTCGGAAATCTTTTTTCGCGACCAGATAGCCCTTTCACTGAGCCTGCAGCAGCTCGATATTTTTATCAGCCGTATCCTAAATACCCTTTTTCAGCAGGCTGACAAGCTCCCCAAAGATAATCTTCATAAACTCCTTATCTATGACCCCGAAAATGCGATGACGCTGATTCACCAAGTTAGCTACAGGGTTAACGGCATAATTCACTTGGGTAATAAAGGGTTTAATCTGGTTAAACTTCATAATTTCGGCCTGCCGGTACCTTCCGGTTTTATCATAACCACCGAAGTTTTCCGATGCAAAGATGTCATCTACAGCTATTCGGCAGCAGAACTAAATTTCAAAGAACAGGTTGCACACAGCATATCTGCTATTGAAAAGGCTACCGGCACGGTGTTTGGAGATCCGAAAAACCCACTTCTTTTTTCTGTGCGAAGCGGATCTTCTATTTCACAGCCCGGCATGATGGACACTTTTCTTAATGTTGGAATAAACGAGGAGATTACAGCGGGGCTTGCCGCTCGAAGTGGCAACTTGTGGTTTGCCTGGGATAATTATCGCCGTTTTCTACAATGCTACGGCATGGCCTTTGGTCTGGAAAGGGATGATTTTGATGCAATCATCAAAGAATTTAAACACAAAGCAGGAATTTTATATAAAAGACAATTTACAGGAAAACAGATGCAGGAAGTGGCACGGACCTATAAAGCGATGATTAAAGAATCAGGCATTAAAATAATAGAAGATCCGTTTGATCAGCTTAGTATGACAATAAAGAGTGTTTTTGATTCCTGGGAATCTTCCAGAGCAAAAACCTATCGCAAAATCATGGGAATATCAGACGATTGGGGCACTGCTGTTACGGTGCAATCGATGGTTTTTGGCAATATCTCCAGCTCATCCGGCAGCGGTGTGTTTTTTACACATAATCCCAGATGGTCCGAAGATGCATTAAGGTTATGGGGTGATTTTACCCTTGGTAATCAGGGAGAAGATGTGGTTGCGGGGCTGGTTAATACGCTGCCGATTTCAA
This sequence comes from Desulfobacteraceae bacterium, assembly GCA_030612225.1. Lineage (GTDB taxonomy): Bacteria > Desulfobacterota > Desulfobacteria > Desulfobacterales > JAUWMJ01 > JAUWMJ01. Next base: position 224 of record JAUWOH010000015.1, on the reverse strand, counting down.
TAAACCAGCAGGATATCGAAATGCGGGACACAGACACAACCCTTGAGTCTCACTTTCCGGATATTTACATGGCGTTAAAAGCCTGGGCAAATAGTTTGATTTACGATGAGGCCTGGGGTCCCCAGGAGTTGGAGTTCACTTTTGAGAGTCCGGCTATTAGTGATCTCTATCTGCTTCAGACACGGGATATGGCCATAAGGGAAAGGAAAAAGGTGATTGCCTTT
>JAUWOH010000186.1 GCA_030612225.1 Desulfobacteraceae bacterium | reverse complement strand
TTGCGCGCCACGATACGGGTAAAACCCATATATACATCGATGGATTTGGCAAAGATCTTATTAAAGGCTCCAAAAACCAGCCCCAGCGGGCCGCGATATGGCTTTTGCTTCCTGAGCAACAGTGAACAGAGAGCGGGACTTAAGGTTAAAGCGTTAACTGATGAGAATACCACCGAAACGGCAACCGTAATAGCAAACTGTTTATATAAACTTCCCGTTATTCCTCCCATGGTGGCAACCGGGATAAAAACCGCTACCAAAACCAGCGTGGTTGCAATAATGGGTGCGGTTACTTCTTTCATCGCATGTACTGTGGCCTCTTTGGGATCCATGCCTTTTTCAATGTTGACCTGGACCGCTTCCACCACCACAATGGCATCGTCAACGACAATACCGATGGCGAGAACCAGACCCAGAAGAGATAAGACATTTATTGTAAAACCGATCAACGGGAATACAATAAAGGCGCCGATTAAAGAAACAGGTATGGCTATTGTCGGAATTAAAGCTGCCCTCCAGTCCTGGATAAAAATAAAGACAACCAGGATAACCAAAGCCAGGGCGATAAACAGCGTTTCGATGATTTCATCAATGCCGGCCGTAATAGCCAGGGTGGTGTCCAGGGATACATCATATCTGAAACTCTCCGGAAAAGATCCGGAAAGTTCTTTCATTGTATTTTTGACTTTTTCAGCCAGTTCAACGGCATTGGAACCGGGCGCCTGATACAGAGCTATCATGGCACATTCTTTATTGTTAAGCCGGGTAAAGGCATTATATGTTTCGACACCCAACTCAACACGGGCGATATGTTTTATCTTTACCTGAGACCCACCCTCAGTAGTCCTTATGACAATTTCTCCGAACTCTTTTTCAGATTGCAGACGCTCAGGCAGCCTGACAGTATATGTAAATTCCGTTCCGGGCGGTGCCGGCTCGGCCCCGAATTTACCTCCTGGAACAATAACGCTTTGCTGCCGGATGGCATCGATTATTTCAGGCACCGTTATGCCCATCTGGGCCAAACGATCCGGTTTTATCCATATGCGCATGGAGTAATCACTGGCACCGATGACATTCACACGACCGATACCTTTTATACGGGCTAAAATATCCTTAATATTGATCAGGGCGTAGTTGCCGAGAAATTGTTGATTATATCTTCCATCTTCTGATATCAGCGATATGAGCATAAGAATATTCGGAAGTGATTTCTCAGTAACGACCCCTAATCTCTTCACCTCTTCAGGTAGTTTGGCTGTGGCGGCAGCCACCCTGTTTTGAGTAAAAACGGTGTTCATGTCCGGGTCGGTGCCGACTTCAAATGATACCTGAATTGACATTGTGCCGTCGTTGGAATTGGTCGACTTCATGTATATCATATTATCGACGCCGTTAATCTGCTGCTCTAACGGCGTTGCCACCGACTGCTCTACACTGACGGCATCCGCCCCGGTATAGGCAGTACTAACCTGCACCACGGGGGGGGTGATATCGGGATACTGCTCAATTGGAAGGCCTCTTAGAAATATCACTCCCACAATCACCGTTATAATGGCGATGACCATTGCCACAATCGGCCGTCTTACAAAAAAATTATCTTTATCGGAATAATCCGGATTATTTATTTTCTTCATTTGGTAATTCGATTTCTTTAATTACGGGGTTCACAACTGCACCGTCTTTTACTTTCTGCAATCCTTCGTACACGACTTTTTCCCCGGGTTTTAAACCTTCTGTGATAAGCCAGAATTGTTTGATCTTCGGACCTGTTTTGACTTCTCTGTTTTTGACTTTATTACTATTGTCAACCACAAAGACACTGTACAATCCCTGTAGTTCCGTAACACATCGTTGCGGAATCAAAATCCCGTTTTTAACCACATTTGCCTTGGCTTTTACTTTGGCGAATTGTCCCGGACGGAGTAATTCCTCCGGATTGGGAAACGATGCCTGAATCAGCATGGCACCGGTTGTAGAATCCACCCCTCTGTCAACAAAATCGATTTTGCCTTTATGTTCATACAAAGAGTCGTCCGCCAAAATCAGCTCCAGATCATCTCCCTTTTCGCCTTGATCGGCGGAGTCGTTTAGGGATTGATAGCGGCGGGCCAAAAGTAAATATTGTGTCTCTGTAATAAAGAACTCCACAAGAACGGTGTCGATACGGGAAATCGTATTCAAAATGACCGGATTTGGGCTACGGCCAACAAAATCCCCTACTTTGGCTTTTGTTTTGCCGATAATTCCGAATATGGGCGAATAAATCTTTGTGTAGCCAAGCTGTATTTTGCTGGCCCTGAGATTCGCTTCGGCTGCTTTGACCGATTCGATAGAAGCCTCATGTTGGGCCACCGCGGCATCCAGATCGCTCTCACTAACCGCTTTTTCCTCGGCAAGCGGCTTAATTCGGTTTAAATCGCTTTCCGCTTTGGCCAACATCGTTTGTGCTTCTGCAACCCTGCTCATTTTTGCTGCAACATCGGCTTCAAATTGTTGGCTTTCAAGCGTGTAGAGCAAAGTATCTTTTTCGATCCGTGACCCCTCTTGAAAATGAATCTCTTCCAAAAAGCCTTCCACCCTTGCGCGAATAGCTATATCTTTATAACCATAAACCTGTCCGACAAATTCTTTATAGATGGGAACTTCCTGCGCTTGTGTTTCAAATACCGGTATATCGAGAACCGAAAGGCTAGGTTGCTCTTCTTTTTTACTGCACGAAATAAACAGTACCAGTACTATAAATAGTAGATTTATCGTTTTAAATCTCATTTTTTACCCTTTATAATGTTGATGGCGTCGTAAAAAGTTATTTTAAAGCCTGGCGAAAGTCATACGAACTCTGTTTAGAGATATAGGGAATTTAGATTTAATTAAAAAGGTGAATTGGGTACACTAAAAAAAGACATAGCAAAGACATACCAATATAGCAATCAATTACTTAAAACTTAATACCTAAAACTTAAAACGTTTCTTAAAAAGTGTTTTATTTACTTTTTACGAAACCATCAAGATTGATGGTCTCGTAAAAAGTATGACCGATGGCTAAGTAGAAAGTTCCATATACAAGGCGCAGCGGTTTTTCAGGGACGAGGCAATACATGTAGTATGCCGAGTTCCTGAAAAAGCGCTGCAACGCAGTAGATGGGACTTTCTACGACGCCATCAAGATTGACCTGTTAACGTTTTGGCTGGAAAAGAATCAGGAGAATCACCCCCACGACAGCGCTTAGAACCGACCCTGCCAGGATTCCAACCTTGGCAGCGCTGAGCAGATTGCCATCCAGCGCCAGGCTTGCAATAAAAATGGCCATGGTAAATCCGATTCCAGCCAGAAAGCCGCCCCCGGTAATCATACTCCAGTTAACCCCCTCTGGCAATTTCGCAAGACCTGATTTTACACCCACCCAACTGAAAAGAACAATTCCAACCGGCTTTCCCACAAAAAGTCCCATTATGACTGCAATCGCAACTGGATTAGTAAAATCCGATACCTGAATCGTAACGCCGGCATTTGCCAGTGCAAAGACAGGCATGATAACAAAGCCGACCCATGGGTGAAGATCCGTTTCAAAGCGTTCGAGAGGAGAAATGGTTTTGCGTGCAGCCCGCTCCATCCGGCGGAGGGCAGCATACCGCTCCGAAGAGGAACTCCAGCCTTCGCCCTGTAGAAAACACATGCTTCTATTAACGATTTTATGCAGGCGTCCCTCGCTGATCCAGGCTCTTGTGGGGGTGAGAAGCCCGACAATCACTCCGGCTATGGTGGCATGGATGCCGGATTCATGGAACCCGAACCATATGAGAAGAGCGACCCCTAAATAAACGGCGATATTGCGAACGCCAAGCTTCATCAGGCCGAGTAAACATGCAATGCCAAGAAGGCCGAGCACCAAAGCATTCAGATTGAGATTCTCCGTGTAGCCGATAGCGATCACCAAAATGGCGCCGATGTCATCTACAATGGCCAGCGAGAGCAGCATCACCCTAAGGCTGTTAGGAATCCGGGAACCAAGTACGACCAGGCAACCAACAACAAATGCGATATCGGTGGCCATGGGAATGCCCCAGCCCCGCTCTGCCGGACTGCCGTGCTGGAGAGCGAAATAGATCAAAGCCGGCACGAGCATTCCACCGATCGCGCCGATTATGGGTAGAGCCGCACGTCTTATGTCACGCAGTTCACCCAGCACCAGCTCACGCTTAACCTCCAGTCCTATAACAAAAAAGAAAATTGCCATCAGAAAGTCGTTGATCCAGTGTTGAAAGGAGTAATTCATCTGGAACTCGCCTATCCTGAAGCCGAATGTTTTTTTCCACAATGCGAGAAAACCTTCTGCAACAGGAGAGTTGGCAAGAATCAAAGCAAGAATGGTGGCCACGAGAAGTACAATACCGCTTGTAGACTCGATATGAAGAAAGCGCTTAAGCGGATCGACTATGCTGTCAATCGGATCACTGGGCAACCCGGAAAGTTCATCGCATATTTTAGTATCTTCTGTCATTTGAATTCGTTTCGGCCAACCTTAAAAATGAGCGATATTCGTATTTCAGACCTCGTCATCAATCATCAAAAATTCGCGGCGAGCCCTTATGTGAAGCAGGATTGCATAATAATTGGACACTGCACTCAAGCTTCAGGTGTCAGGTGTCAGTAGTAAAAAAGCGAGAGCCAGCCTGAAACCTGACACCTTAAACCTATGCTCCGAAAAGGCTTCACTACGCCCGATAATGTCCAAAAAAAAGACCTGTTTTTCTATCATATTACGAGGTCTGTATTTCGAGTTTAAGGTTTGGTCCTTTTGCTCCTTTTTTCTACTTCGTATGTTATTTTAATTCCGTCGTCTAGGTCTGAAGAAATTTTCAGAAAGGCCGGATTGAAAACAGGTTTTACTACAACAGCTCCTGATTGTTCGATTCTCTCCAGGAGCACCTTTTCCGTATAGATCGTTGAAATATTTTCCAGAATACCTTTTCCCCCTACAACCTCAACGTTTTTCGGGTCCAGCTTTACCGCCTTAAGGATTAGATGTTCAGGTAACCGCCCAATCCAGTCAACCTGCACCGGCAGTACTTTTTTTATAGGAATATCAAGGGTTACTTCAACAGTTACCGGATCAACCTTTTTTAAAGAGACGCCTGGGGGTAAAGTAATATCTCCCTGTGTGATTGTAAATGTATTGGGGCCGACAATTGCTTTGCCCAGGTCCAGCCTTACCTCTACCTGTTCCGGCCGAATAGACCTCATGAGGGTACCGGATCCGTGCAAACTAAGGCTGACGGCATTCACAGACGTATCAAATATTTTCATTTCAGGATTACGATTTGTGTATTCCACAGGTATTTCAAGTGTAATCAGTGTATCCATACCACTGGTAAAGTTAAACCATACACCGGCTATAAACACTATTGAAACCAAACCTGCTATACTAAGCTCCAGATTCCGTTTTCTCAAATGACTCCACTGTTTCTTTGAAACGCCTACATGTTTTTGCAACATGTCTAATAGTTTCTTTTTTTCCTTTATTACCCTTACACGGGAGCCTTTGGCGATGACCACATCGCCTCTTTCCTCGGATACCGCAATTACCAAAGCATCTGTATTTTCGGCCAAACCGGCAGCAGCCCTGTGACGGGTCCCGTAATAGGAAGGTAGATCATCTCGCCGTGATAAAGGCAAAATGCCCCCAACCTCTTTTACCCTATCCCCCTCAATTATGGCTGCCCCATCATGCACAGGGTTATCATGCCAGAAAATACTCTTGATCATCTCCTTTGATACCACCCCTCTCCAGGGGATTCCACTTTGAACCACCTCTCCTAAATCTTCCTTCCCTGGAAAAACAATCAGAGCACCGGTACTGGCCTGGGCCAGCTCATAAACACTTTCTACGATCATCTCTATAGGGGTGTCTTCGGCTTTGGCAGGGAACCCCCACAGGATCGATTTCAGGTTTTTCGCTTGAAGAACTGAGCGGATTTCGTTTTTAAACACAACGATAACAATAATTGCGGAAACAGCCATTATTCCTTGAATAGCCCAACTGCTTACGATTAACCCCATAAAAACAGTTATCCGCTGAAAAAGCCAGAGTATAGCCAGGCCGGTAATCACGCGAAACACATAAGTTCCTGTAAAAAGAACATAAAAACGAAAAAGAAGATAGCTGGCCAGTGCAATATCAAACACATCCTGCCATCGAATGCTGGAAAGAAAGATCAATAGCTCATTCATAATGTGAGACCTTTGAAAAAATATATCAATCAGTGACGCTAAACCTTAACGTCTGAAAAATAATTCCTTGCTTGTCGGTGATTTCCACACGCCAGGGACCTTCATCGCCTTTTAAAAGTCGAATCTTGCTAAATGTTGACCACCTGGGAGGTTTAACAGGGAGCTTTATTTCT
>JAUWOH010000375.1 GCA_030612225.1 Desulfobacteraceae bacterium | reverse complement strand
AATTTTGTTCCGGAAAAACTGGGATTTATAAGCACCCTGTGTGCGGCCAATGTTCCTGAAGATAAAATCGATTCATTTGCAGCAATTGTCAATCGATATCCCGGCGTTACTCATAATTACCAGCGTGATAATGAATTCAATATCTGGTTTACCTTTATTGCGCCTTCCATGGATGAAATTCATGAAAACCTGGATAGAATCCGTCTGGAAACTGGAATAAATGATATCATCAGTCTGCCTGCAACTAAAGTGTTTAAGATTAAGGCGCAGTTTGATCTGTAATTTCTATTAGTAAAAAATTCACGCCCGAAGCACGTAGCATTGATTTACATCTCGAAGGGGCTATCGGATACATTATATTTTAAGTGACTAAAGTGCCTAAAGTGAGCTAAAGTGACTAAAGTTAAGGAATTCTGTCTATTTTATTTTTATAAAAAAGATAGAGCAAAGCGACACCATAACTTTAGACACTTTAGGCACTTTAGCTCACTTTAGGCACTCTTATTTATTCAGGCAAAGCCAATTATTTCTGACCACGCCCAAAGGAAGTGGTTTTAAAAATTGAATAAGAAATGAAAAACATCCGCATAGCAGTAGTTATCTCCAATTCACCTGTAGGAAAAATCAGGGAAAATATTGACGCATTGGCCAGACGGGTAAAAGAAGCAAAAAAGAAAGACGCTGCAATAATTTGTTTTCCTGAAATGAATATTACCGGATACAGCACCCGGAAAAAAATAGTCGATTCAGCACAATTTATTCCGAGCCCTGTGACAGATGAGCTCGCGAAACTGGCTAAAAAAGAAAATATTATCATCCTGGCAGGTATTGCAGAAAAAGATGAAAAGGACCGAATTTTTGCCGGGCATCTTGTTGTAACACCTCAAGGACTCTCAGGTGTTTACAGGAAACTGCACATTGCGCCGCCGGAACAGAAAGTTTTTTCGTCCGGGAGAAATATCCCGCTGTTTGAGGCCCATGGTATAAGATTCGGAATACAGCTTTGCTACGATGCCCATTTCCCTGAGCTTTCCACACGAATGGCCTTAAATGGTGCTGATGTTATCTTTTTCCCACACGCTTCCCCGCGAGGAACACCCAAAGAAAAATTCAGATCCTGGATGAGGCACCTGACTGCCCGCGCCTATGACAACGGCCTGTTCGTTGTTGCATGTAACCAGACGGGTGAAAATAAAAAAGGACTCAATTTCCCGGGTATCGCTCTGGTAATTGATCCGTCTGGAAATGTTATTGCTAAAGATGTAAGCGGAAAAGAAACTATGATTGTCGTTGATCTTAAAGCTGATGATCTAGCACAGGTAAGAAACCATAAGATGAGATATTTTCTTCCGAACAGTAGAAGCGATCTCTATAACCTTCCTACATCAACCAGTCTGAAAAGGAAATAAACATGCCTAAAAACGGTGCCTTATCAGGAATAAAAGTTCTGGATCTGTCACGCCTTTTGCCGGGTCCGTACTGTTCCATGATCCTGGCAGACCATGGTGCAAGGGTGATCGCCGTAGAAGACAGACGTTTTATGAAAGACGGACTTTTTTTTAGCCAGGCATACAGAAACAAGGAGCATATGTCGTTAAATCTAAAGACCGAAGAAGGAAAAAAAATATTCTTTCGCCTGGTAAACGATGCTGACGTTATCCTTGAAGGTTTTCGACCAGGTGTTGTTCAAAAACTCGGTGTTGACTACGGCACCGTTAAAAAAGTTAATCAAAAAATAATCTACTGCTCTATTTCAGGGTATGGCCAGACAGGACGATATCGTGACCGGGCAGGCCATGATGTTAATTATCTGAGCATATCCGGTGCTCTTGATCTTATCGGCCAGGCAAACCATCCTCCCTCAATCCCTGGCATTCAGGTCGCAGATATTGCAGGAGGAGGAATGAATGCAGCAATCGGAATCCTTATGGCTCTGTTTGCACGGGAAAGGACAGGAAAGGGGCAGTATGTCGATATTTCAATGACAGATGGAATGGTAGGTTTTATGCCTGCCGCCTTTTTTTTAAAACAGATTACAGGACAATTTCCCGAACGCGGTGATTCAATGCTATCCCACAGATACGCCTGCTACAACACTTATGAGACAGCGGATGGAAGATACATTTCAGTCGGTACCGTTGAAAACCGTTTCTGGAAAAAACTTTGTGAGTTTCTTGAAGTTCCTGAATATACACCGCTTCAATATGATGAAACCCGACGTAAGGAAATCATTGATTTTATGAAAGCTACATTTTTAAAAAGGACTTTTGCGCAATGGAAGAAAGATCTGGCAGGCATTGATGCCTGCTGTGAACCGATTCAAAATCTCTCAGAAGTTTTAAAAGATCCTCTTTTCCGTGAACGGGAGATGATAGTTGAAGTTGCTGGTAAAGACGGGAAAAAGACGCTGGCCATTGGTGTCCCTGTTAAACTGAGCGAAACTCCCGGATCAATCAGCACACCGCCGGTTGCCTTTGGTGAAAACACAGAAGCGATACTTAAAGAACTCGGATACTCCAAAAAACAGATTAAAGAGCTATCAGATATGGAGGTCATCTAAGGGTTCGCGCAGGTAAGCGTAGACTCCGAAAATAAGTTTATATTTTTTTTGTATCTATAAACCAGCATGATAAGCGTTCACGGGTTCAAAGGTTCAGAGGTTCAAGGTTCCATTTTCGTTCCCGGACTGCATTAGGAGCGTGTATTTATAAGAAAAACGTCATCTTCGACAGGCCTAATCCAAAATTTGGAGCTAAATTTGCAGTTACTTTGGGAAATGACCATGTTCAACGAAGACTTTGGGTCTTCAATGCCTTTTTGCCCTTAACCCTGAACGTTGAACCCTGAACCTGTGAACGGTTATCCAGCATGCTATCTAAATATTATCTATTAAATACTCTCGATCTTATCGGTCGTATGGGCGTTAAGCGCATCGGGCAAAGAAAAAGAGCTTGCATTGATATACTGCTTATAGTCAGCCTGGTCTTTATTGACTTCTGGTTATTAAAACCGTTTGGCTTTAAATTGACCAGTGTGCTTTTATATTTTACGTTAATTGTTCTGATGGCAAGCACTTACCGGCGTATCAGCAAATTACCGTATCTTTCACAGCTGCCTCGACAGTCATTGCCACGCGTATATATTGTAGTAGCGATAGCAACAATTTTACAGGTCGCCCTTATCCTTATCTGCGCTCACATGACCGGAGTCCTTGAAGCAAACTTGACCTGGACATCCTTTGGCAAACCACCCTCCAGACTCCCGTCGTGGGTGGTTGAAAAAGTGATCACCGTAATCGCACAACAGATTGGATTGCAACTGGTTTTATTCCCTCTTTGTTTTGAGATATCGAATAAAAAATGGGCTGCTGCTTTAATCGGTTCAGGATTATTCGGGCTTCTCCACGCGCCAAACCCGCTTCTTATGCTAAGTACTTTCATTGCCGGCCCCGTCTGGTTCTTGCTTTTTTTATATGGTGGCCGCCTTATTCCAATAGTTCTTTCACATATCATCCTTGCCTCTTTTCTTCGGTTTGCAACTCCGAGCCATATACACCTGGGTCTTGGCGTTGGCGCCCGAGCCCTGCCTAAACTTACGATTGTTTTGTG
>JAUWOH010000328.1 GCA_030612225.1 Desulfobacteraceae bacterium | reverse complement strand
ACAAACGGGACATTTGTGAACGGAGCTAAAATCACGGAAATAAATATTGAAGATGGGGATAAGATTCTGCTTGGTTTTTCCTCAGTATTCATGTTTGCGATACAGGATTCTCTTGAATCCAAATTCCAGATGAATCTCTATGAATCTTCTATAACTGATCATCTGACAGGCGCATTCAATCAAAAATACTTCCTCGACACATTGAATAAAGCGTTCAGTTATTCTTTAAGACACCACACCAGCCTTGGTCTGCTAATGCTGGATATAGATTTTTTTAAAAAGATCAACGATACGTATGGCCATATTGTTGGAGATATTGTTCTGAAAGAGGTTGTTAAAAGAATCGAAAATAATCTGAGAAATGAAGATGTTCTCTGCAGATATGGCGGGGACGAATTTGCCGTTATTGTTAGGGATTTTAAATACGGCTTTGTTAAAATTGCTGCAGAAAGAATCAGACTTTTTTTTGATGGAAGATCGATAAATTGTAAGGATCATAAGATCAATATATCGGTCAGCATAGGCGCGGCAACAATAGATAACGAAAAAATCGCAACGTCTGAAGATATGTTAGAACTTGCTGACGCCAATCTTTATAAGGCTAAACATTCCGGCGGGAACTGCATTGTCCTTTAACCATATGGAACTTTCTACTTAGCACCCAAAGGGCATTTCCTGCGGGCACCATCGGCGTTATTTTCTTCGAATCCATCAATTAAGACGGTCTCGTAAAAAAGTAACGCTGATCCCGCCCGTGGAGACTTGTGCCCTTCATATTTAAAGTTTCCAAGAATACCTTTTTCGTCAGTCTGTACACTTTCTGTATCAAATCACGCACCAGTTGCCAAGCCTCAATGTTTTCAAACCGTTCAATCTTCATCTCTCTTCAACCTTGAACTGAGAACCTGAGTAATTACCTCTTTTGTTTCACTTATGTCAGGTACGGGCGGTATCCTTCGGCGTTACAGAACATCGTTACCGCTTGACATGTAATCTACAATTTTCTATATTTCTTCTACCAAAAAGGAATTCTCATCATTTCCAGCGCTTGCCGTATTCGTCATACGACTGCATCCTCCGGCTTGAAATATACGGCAAAGCCCCCCTTCTGAAGCTGCTTCCTCTTTGGCAAGGGTCTCATAGCATTACGGCTTGAACCAGGGTACAGCAAAAGGGCCAAACCAATGAGTATCAGGTTGGATAAAATACTTTGTGCAACCGATTTTTCACAGTTTTCGACTGTTGCATTGCACTGCGGGGTTAACCTTGCCCATCAATTCAATTCCCATCTTTTAGTATCCCACACGGTCTGCTTTCCACGCAATCAAATATACGGCACTGCTGCATCTACACGGGGTGGCGAGCAGGCAGAATACGCTTTTAAAAAAATCAATCAGTTTATGAGAAACCAGAGACTAAGTTGGGAGCCGCTGGTAACACATGGTGAGCCTGTAGATGAAACCACACGTCTAACCGATGAGCAGGATGTGGATTTGGTTGTTGCAGCCAGTCATGGACTTTCCGGGTTGAAACGTATTCTGCTGGGAACTGTGGTTGAGCGGATGGCCCGCAGACTTTCCAGCCCACTCCTTGTGACACGTGTGGCTAAAAAAAGATCGCCCATAGATAACATTTTACAAACGCCGATGAAAATTAAAAGAATTCTAACTGCTTGCGATTTTTCACAAGACTCACAAGGAGTTCTCGGTTACGCCCTGAGTTTCGCACATAAATTTAATGCACGGCTTTATCTTATGCATGCCGTTGAAACACCCCTTAATGAAGACATTGTGGACCCCACGGATGCACCCTATGGAGAGGTTCAGAAGGTTCTGGAGGATAAATTACTTCAAAACCTCACAAAACTAGTACCTGAAGATGATATTAAGGATTGTGACCTGAAAACCGTCCTGTTTCACGGGCTTCCCGGTGAAGGGCTTTGTTCATATGCAACCGAAAACAAAATTGATTTGATTGTTGTAGGTGTTCGCCATCGTGGTGCTTTTGAAAAGATGCTTATCGGTTCTACCACCGAAGATGTACTTCGTCATGCACCATGCTCCGTGTTGACAGTACCTCCGGCAGTTTTAAATGGCCGTGTGGAAGATAAAAAAATAAAAAGCAAAACAAGGCTGCAAACAGGAATTGTGCGGGATGAGAGATACTTAAATCATTTAACGGGAGACGATCATCCGGAAAATCACAAAAGACTGGAAGCGATTTATACAATGCTTGATGAGCCTGATATGGAGGGACGTTTTACATCCATTGATCCAAGGCCTGCTGCAAGAAACGAACTTCTTTTACTTCACTCCCCGGAGTACATAGATAAAATCGCTGCAACTGCCGACAAAGACGGTTTTTCTTTAACGCCTGACACCCACACGTCACCAGGGTCTTACGAAGCAGCAATTCTTGCTGCTGGAGGACTCTTTGAAGCCATTTCCAGGGTGGTTTCAGGCGAACTCGCAAATGCCTTTGCTTTGGTACGGCCTCCCGGACACCATGCCGAAAGGAGCCGCGGGTTGGGATATTGCCTTTTTAACAATGTGGCACTGGGCGCTATATTTGCCCGTGAATTTCTGGGACTTAAGCGAATTCTCATCGTCGATTTTGACGTTCACCACGGAAACGGTACCCAGCATTTTTTCGAACAAGATCCCCAGGTTCTCTTTTTTTCCACCCACCAGTATCCTCATTTTCCAGGCACCGGTTTTTTTACCGAAACAGGGCTTGGAAGGGGAGAAGGCTATACGGTAAACATCCCCCTTGGTAAGGGTTATGGTGATGGTGAATTCATCGCTATATTCGAAAAGCTGCTCAGACCCATTACAGTGGAATTTGAGCCGGATCTTATCATCGTTTCTGCCGGTTTTGATATCCACAAAAGCGATCCTATGGGTAAAATGAAAATCACAACAAAAGGTTTTGCCGGGTTGACCCGATCTATTATGGAAACAGCGGACATATGCTGCGGCGGGAAGCTGGTTTTTTCACTTGAGGGGGGATATAATTTAAAGACTATAGGGAAATGTGTGAAAGTTGTTTTAAATGAGCTGGCAGGGCATACGACTTGCAACATACCGAAACTGACGGCCAGAGCTAGCCGGAAAAAATTCGACCATGCTTTCAAGCGTTGCAGGCATGTTCATAAACAGTTCTGGAAAAATCTGTAGGGGGATCTCATGAATAAAATTAAGATCATGGAGTCATCTGTAGCAAAATGGAACCGGATTATTGAAGGTAAAAGTACGGATGGAGGTGTGCTCGATTGCCCTCCGTGCAGGATTTATTACATGCTGCTGTGTATCGGATGCCCCATTGCACAATATACCGGAAAAAAATTTTGTAAAGGGTCCCCATATATTCCCTGGTACTGGCACCAGAATAATGTTCATGGCAAGATTAGAAAAAAGGTTTACTGTCCTGAGTGCCTCCACCTGGCTACTGATATGCGAGATTTTATGATAGAGATAGTCGAAAGCATGAAAGAGAAAAAAAAGGAGAAGGCAAGAAATTCAAGGAAAAACAAAAGTGCTGTTTAGGTTTTTATTTGAATCTTTTGCGCTTTTTTCATTTCTGGTTCCGGTTTATCAGGATTAGGAGTAAATTGTTGAAGCTGGTTCAACCCAAAAGAAGAATTGAGAGATTAAGCAGTGACGGATAGTCTATTGGGCGCAATTGCTGCAACTATAGTTTTCGTTGAAATCGGATTGTTGCTTTTAGCCGGGTTTGCAATCTTTAGAAGTTGGGGGCATACTTTTGCAGAGGCGGCTGCCTATGCCTTAATTGCCACGATTATGCTCCTGTCATGCCTGTTTCAGGTTGCCTTTTTGATTGGGAACCCGTCCATTTCAATAGGAGCTGAGGCTGCATTTACTATACTTGCAGCAATTATGGCCTATCGACTGCGCCGGTATCTCAGCCAGGCCTGGTTTGTAATACGGAACTTTATCTCAGGCCATCGGGTTGCAGGCACCGTTCTTTTGGTCTGTTTTGGCTATCTTGCCATGCAGGCATTTCTTATTCCGCCGGATACTATTCACTGGGAAAATCTGGGGCAGGTTCTCAGATTTCAACAACATAGCACCCTTTTTAGCACCGGTGATCAGGCGCTTTTTCCGGTTAATACCATT
>JAUWOH010000288.1 GCA_030612225.1 Desulfobacteraceae bacterium | reverse complement strand
CACATGCATCGGAAGTTTTTTAAATGTATGCATATACAGGCTGCCTGCTTCTAAATCGATTGTCCACCCGCGTTCGATGTGTCCTGAATGTGAAAATATGATTCGATCTTACGATAACATCCCGATTTTAAGTTATTTGTTCCTTAAAGGCAAGTGCAGACACTGCGATGCCGTCATATCTTTTCGTTATCCTCTGATCGAAATTATCACCGGAGCATTTTCTCTTTGCGTATTTCTAAAATTTGGCTTTACCCTTGAAGGACTTATTTATTTCGCCTTTATTTCATCGATGATTGTAATCACACTTATCGATATAGATCACAGGATAATACCGGATGTGATATCCATTCCAGGCATACCTGTATTCTTTGCAGCCTCATTTGCCCTTGACGCAGTAACCTACATCGATTCTCTTATCGGCATATTGGCAGGCGGCGGAAGTCTTCTTCTCATTGCGTGGCTTTATAATCTTATTACAAAAAAAGATGGCATGGGTGGGGGCGACATCAAACTTCTGGCGATGATCGGAGCCCTTGTCGGCTGGAAAGGCGTACTCTTTACTATTTTTGTTTCATCCGCAGTTGGTACTGTATCAGGAATGATCATTATGGTGCTGACTAAAAAAAACATGAAGCTTGCTATTCCCTTTGGGCCGTTTTTGGCATTCGGTGCTGTCTTATATATATTTTATGGCTCCAGGCTTATCTACTGGTACTTAAACCTTCTGCGATAATTTCGTAAACGTATTTTCTTAAAAATTCGTGCTTTTTATGGCAAAAATGTTTATCGGAAAATAATATCCCAGCAATCATTGAACCGCAGAATATCGAACAAGGATGTCGAATTTCGAAGTGTTTTTCCTTACTTCTGCGGTTCGATATTCCTTGTCCGATATTCGATATTCATAAGTTGCTTAATCATTAGGTTAAGTTAACGACATTGATAATTAATGTACAATGCATATCATAGACAGTCACATACATTGCGGTATACAGAATGTATCACAACCTTTTGAAGATATCGAGCCGCTGCTCGATTCAGCTGGGATAGACGGAGCATGTCTCTATGCACCTGTGGAGGATATCTATTACCGTTATTCATCGAACTTTGACGATAACAAAAAATGGAGAAAATGCAGGGCTGATGCTCACGATTATCTTCTGAAAATCGGCCGGAGAAACGATCAAATTTACCCGTATTATTTCGTATGGAACGATTTTGCTGTCGAAGACTTGGAAAAAGAATTTTTCGGCATCAAATGGCATCATCATGAAGGAGAACCTCCGTATAATTACACTAATCCAAAATGCACTGAAATGATAGATGCAATATGCGCAAGGAACCTGCCCATTGTCCTTGAAGAAACTTTCAGTCGAACCTTTAAGTTCGTAGAACAGGTTGCGGGGAGGACACCTGTTATAATACCTCATCTTGGATTATTAAACGGTGGGTTTGATCGATTGTTAAATGCCGGAATATGGAATGATGACAACATCTATGGAGATACTGCACTTGCCGGTAAATATGAAATTTCAAGTTTCCTTGACCAGTACGGGCCGGACAGGATTATCTTTGGAAGTGATTATCCTTTCGGTATGCCCGGCAGTCAGCTTGATCAGATAAAAAACATGGGAATAGCTGAAAAAGATCTCGAAAAGATCTGTGGAAAAAATATTCTAAAACTGCTTAAAATTAGTTGATAGATTCATCCCCCATCGCCATTCCAATAGTCAGGGCTTCCCTGTTCATTTCGAGAAAACCGGAAGGAATTCTGGTTTCCAGAACCTTCATAATAGATTCGGATTTTACAAGCTGCGTCATACTTATCACAACGCCCAGCATGCAAATATTAAATACGATGGGTTTGCCTATTTTTTCCATTACAGTCTGAAACATGGGAAGCTCTCTTTGTATGGCATCCGCTTTTCTTTGCGTCTTTACATAGCGGGTGTCTGTAACTAAAAGCCCACCTGGCCTTATTATGGGATAAAATTTATTATAAGCTTGCTGTGTAAGACAAACCAGCACATTGGGCTGGATAACTTTTGGATAATTTATTTTTGAGTCGGAGATAATTATGTCACTGCGTGTCGCCCCTCCCCTGGCCTCAGGCCCGTACATCTGGGACTGAACAGCGATCAGGTTTTCATAAAGCACGGCAGCCTCTGCAAGTATTATTGCGGCGGTTATAACCCCCTGCCCGCCTGAACCTGAAAACACCATCCTGCATTTTTCCATGACTATTGCCCTTTCATCGCCATTTCAATTACTTTGTCGTATTCTGCACAATATTCCGGCATCTCTTTTTGTACAAAAATTCCACGTTCAATAAGATCCGGATTCTCTTTTTTAGCCTTTGATCCTATGGGTGTCGTAATTTTCTTATAGCGTTTTAGCATATCAACCCCACTTCCTTCTTTATTCTTTCTCCCGAAATAAGTCGGACACTGTGACATAATCTCCACTACTGAAAAACCTTTGTGCAAAATAGCCTGTTGAATAATATCCACAATCTGCTGGATATGATAGGTGGTAGTCCGCGCAACAAAGGTAGCGCCTGCAGACTTTGCCAGTTCAACTACGTCAAAATCATGATCTATATTCATGTACGGAGCTGTTGTAGCTTTGATTCCGTATCCTGACAGAGGAGAATATTGTCCGCCGGTCATGCCGTAAATGCGATTATTCATCACAATAGCTGTAATATCAATATTGCGTCTTGCCGCATGTATGAAATGGTTTCCGCCGATAGCCAGAGCATCGCCGTCTCCCATTGGTACAAGTATATTTACTTCGGGACGACTCATTTTAACGCCTGTTGCAAAGGCCAGAGCACGTCCGTGGATTGTATGCAGCGTGTGAAAGTCAACATACCCTGAAATCCTGGCTGAACATCCGATCCCTGACACCATTACAATATCATTTTTACTCATTTCCAGCTTTTCAATGGCACGCAGCATACTGTTTAGTACAATTCCATGCCCGCATCCGGGACACCACATGTGCGGAAAAAATCTTTCTCTAATATAATCTTTTACTGCCATGGCCTATGCCTCATAATCGCTAAGTTGTTTTGTAAACATTCACAGGTTATATTTATACCGTACGGAGTTGTTTTGAAAGATGAACGTCCAACATCGAACATCGAACGTTGAACATCGAATAATGAAATCGCTTCGCTCCTCAAATCAATTTAAAACCGAATAAAAAACCCAACGCCAAACATTTTACGACTATTTCTGTTTCTTCATCTTTTTCCATTCAACATTCGATGTTGGACGTTCGATGTTCGATGTTCATTTTTTTTAAGTAAAACTTCCACAGTCCATTCTGCGCAAAAATAACTTAGCGCTTATTGAGCTACGCTCCCTTCCCCTGAATGAACCGGATTATATTCCTGATATCGCTTGGGTTTATAAAAACACCATCAATGCGATTGGCCAAAAACACCCTTTCAGGATTTTCCACAGCTCTTTTTACTGCCCTGAGAATCTGACCGATATTCATTTCAACAACAATGATATGCTTTGCATTGGCGCATTTTTCCCTGACAATCTGATATGGAAAGGGCCACAGGGTATTTAATTCTAAAAGACCAAGACGCTCTCCCCTTGGTCTACGGCTTTCAACAACATGAAGTGCGGATCTTGCAGATGAACCATAGGAAATCAATATGGTTTCCGCATCCTTCAGGTAATACTCCTTGTAACTTGCGATTTGATTTACATTGTTAATAATCTTGTCCACCAGGTGCCTGTGAAGCCCCTGAACCACTCCTGGATTGTTTGATGGAAATCCCCACATGTCATGGTATAGACCTGTAACATTGTACCTGTGAACTCCTCCAAAATCCGACATGGGAAGACGGCCGTCCTCTCTTGGCAGATACGGATGGTAATCGACCCCCTCTTTTACAGATGTTCGAAGTCTGTCAACCAGGGGTATTTCTCCTTTTTCCGGCACAACAAGCTTTTCACGCATGTGACCCACCACTTCATCAAAAAGCAGAATTACAGGTGTCCTGTAAGTCTCCGCCAGATTGAATGCTTTAATGGTAGTTTCAAATACATCCTGGTGGTTTGAAGCCGTCATTGCAATAATTGCATGGTCTCCGTGAGCACCCCACCTGGCCTGGTAAATATCCCCCTGGCTTACATTTGTCGGCAGTCCTGTTGAAGGTCCCCCGCGCTGTACATTGACGATTACGCAAGGAATTTCCGTCATAATGGCATACCCCAGTGCCTCCTGCATAAGTGAAAAACCAGGCCCGCTGGTTGCTGTCATGACTTTATGGCCGGTAAGCGATGCTCCGATAATTGCACACATTGACGCTATTTCATCTTCCATCTGTAAAAATTTGCCCCCTATCTGTGGCAACCTGACCGCCATATGTTCGGTAATTTCAGTTGAAGGGGTAATCGGATAGCCGGCATAAAAATCGAGCCCGGCATACAAAGCGGCTTCCACACACACTTCGTTACCCTGAATAAATTTTACATTTTCACTCATAATTGTTTCCTGCCGATTTTACGTAATTTATTTTAAATATTTTCTTTTCAGTGTTATTCCGTGCAGTTCCGTGGTAAAACTTTTTCATTATTCGGTTTCAATTTCAATAGCAAGATCCGGACACCTGAATTCACACAGTTTGCAACATATGCAGTCCTTTGCCCTGGC
>JAUWOH010000079.1 GCA_030612225.1 Desulfobacteraceae bacterium | reverse complement strand
CGTATTTCTTGCCATTTCCATGACAACAGGTGGAGCTGCATGGGATAATGCAAAAAAATACATAGAAGACGGAAACCTTGGAGGCAAAGGAAGCGATGCTCACAAGGCAGCCGTAACCGGTGACACAGTGGGCGATCCTTACAAGGATACCGCAGGTCCTGCTATTAATCCGATGATCAAGATATTAAATGTTGTTGCACTGCTTTTAGTGCCGTTTTTGCTGTAAACAACATATAACATCGAATAAAATTTAAAAAGGATTGGTGCAATTATGCGCCAATCCTTTTTTTTATTGATTATTGAGCAAAACTGTGATATGTATTAAAACTCAATTATTTTGGATGAGTCTTTAAAAAATCAAAAGATTTACAAATAACCCTATGGGTGGTGTTAATATGAATTATAAAAAGGTTAATGAACAGGCCCAATCGGCTAATCACGAAGTGAGAGAATTTCAAATAGGCGATCTTGCCGTTTATCCCGCCCATGGTGTTGGCATTATTGAAGCTATTGAAAACAAGGTTATTAACGGGGAAGAGCATGATTTTTATATCATGAAAGTGCTTGAAAATAACATGGTTATCATGATTCCCACATGGAATGTTGAATCTGTTGGGTTAAGGGAGGTTATTGACGAAAAAGAGATTCCTAAAATTTATGAGGTAATGAAGACAAGAAAGGAAAATCCTCTGGATAACCAGACATGGAATCGCAGATACAGAGAATATATGGACAAAATCAAGACGGGATCTCTTTACGATGTGGCAGAGGTTTACAGGGATCTGTCAATATTAAAATTCACAAAAGATCTTTCCTTTGGGGAGCGAAAACTTTTTGACACAGCACAGGTACTTTTGGTCAGGGAACTGTCCACAGCTAAGAATACTGATGAAGAAGAAATACTGTTAGAGATCCAATCATTTTTCATTCCGCCGGAACCGGAAGAACCGGAAAATCCGGAAGACCCTGAAAATGCAGACAGCACTCAAAGTTGATGAACTCGTAAATAATACAGATGGCTAAGTAGAAAGTTCCATATACGCCCCGCAGGAAGTGCCCTTGGGGTACAAGGCGCAGAGGTTTTTCAGGGACGAGGCAATACATGTAGTATGCCGAGTGTCTGAAAAAGCGCTGCAACGCAGTAGATGGGACTTTCTACGACGCCAAGTTAATCCCTCCTAAAATCATGCACAACCAGAGCGTTTTTACCGTTTTTGTCGATGAATCAGATACCGGAAAGCGCCTTGATGTTGTTGTTGCATCCGTCATTTCAGATTGCTCACGGTCCTATGCCGCAAAGTTGATTATTGAAGGCCACATCCATGTTCAGGGTGAAAATAAGAAGCCCGGATACAAGGTAAAGGCCGGAGAAGAAATAGAAGCAAGAGTTCCATCCCCCATACCTGCGGTGTTTGAACCCGAACCGATTGAAATCGATATCCTTTACGAAGACGAGCATCTGATTGTAATTAACAAAAAGGCCGGGATTGTAGTTCATCCTGCACCCGGACATTATTCAGGAACCCTTGTAAACGCTTTGCTCCATCATTGCCCTGACATTGGAGCTATCAGCGGAGAAATAAGGCCGGGAATCGTACACAGGCTTGACAAGGATACATCCGGGACGCTGGTTGTTGCTAAAAACTCCATGATTCATGAAAATCTTTCAGCCCAATTTAAAGCGAGAAAGATTAAAAAAGAGTATCTGGCCATTGTACATGGTGAAATGACCCTTGATTCAGGTTCGATTAATCTTCCCATAGGCCGGCATCCTGTTCATCGAAAACGTATGTCCACAAAGAGCAAAAAGGGGCGGGAGGCTCAGACTTTATGGGAGGTTCGTGAAAGGTTTAAAAATACAACATTTATTAAGGTTAATTTAAAGACAGGTAGAACACACCAGATTCGCGTTCACTTAGCTGCAATCAATCATCCGGTTATAGGAGATCCTATATATTGTACTCGAAAGGTGGGAAAAGATCTTCAAAATAAAGCTGTCAGGCAGATGCTCCATGCATGGCGCCTTAAATTTTTCCATCCAGCTTTACAAAAAGAGATGACTTTTGAGTCGCCGATTCCGCAGGATATGGAAGAGTGTATTAAGGCGTTGCGATGAAATATTATCTATTTAATTTGCCAAGTTTGATGAATGCGTAAAAAGTCGAGAAATACCCATTTTCGTCATTCCGGCGAAAGCCGGGCACCTAGTGAAGCTTTAGCGCTATCCAGTTATGTCTAATGGTTACAGATTTTCTGGACTCTGGTTTTCACCGGAGTGACGGTTTTTTACGAAAGCATCAAGCTTCACACATCCATCTTTCAGGTGAATATCTTTATAATTTACATTTTGAATATCGAATATCGAACAAGGAATATCGAATGATGAAGGGTGGAATCGCAGAGCTCCAGGCGTCGCCTACGGCTTCAGTCTACGCTTCCAGCTACGCCCTGACAAGATGCCCCGGCAAGCTACCTTTTAAATACTAAAAATGATAGAATACCTTACTTCGACATTCGATATTCCTTGTTCGATATTCTGCGGTTTTTTCTGTAAAATAGGATTTTCGCTGTGCTACAATCTTTCATCAGCTATCAGATATTTCCCAGGAGCTATGAGCTAATTACTTTGGGCTATTTCATCCCTGTTATAGCAAAGCCGGCAGCAGGAAAGACAGCGTTTCGATTCGTATATGGCATCTTTTTCATCAAGGACTAAGTCAACTTCGTCCATTGATTTAATCCTTTCTTTCACTTCAAGCTCAGGCATTTCGGCTCTTGGTGTTTTCTTTACTCCATCTACTGAATCAAAAATCGATTCTTTAATATGTTTTTGAAATAAGGATTTCTCAGGAGGTTCAACAGGTTCCCCTGAAAGGTACTGGTGAATCGATGCAGCAGCCCTTCTTCCTCCTCCAATGGCTGTGACAACCAGAGACGGGCCGGTTGCTGAGTCACCGCCTGTAAAAATATATGGAATGCTTGACTGAAGTGTTTCAGGGTTATTATCTATTGTTTTCCATCGGGTAATTTCAAGATCCTCCAGACGTCTTTCTTTTTGCGTAAAAGAAACATCAGGGGTTTGACCGATGGCAGTGATTAACATATCTATTTCCATAAGGGTTTCAGACCCTTCGATGGTTACGGGGCGGCGTCTTCCGCTTGCATCCGGTTCTCCAAGCTCCATTTTCAGATATTCAAGATGAGTAACATTGCCATTATCATCTCCCACGACACTGACAGGGGCGGCAAGAAAATGAAATTTTATTCCTTCGTGTTCGGCGGCAACGATTTCAACTTCGTTTGCAGGCATCTCTTTTCGAGTCCTGCGGTAAACAATATAGACTTCTTTGGCTCCAAGGCGGACAAGAGTTCGGACACAATCGATAGCTGAATTGCCTCCGCCGATAACAGCAGCTCTGCGGCCAATGGGCACTTTTTCACCAGAGGCTACCCTGGACAGAAAGTCTATGCCTTTAAAAGATCCTTTAAGGTCTTCACCTTCTATTTTAAGGTTATAATCATTCCAGGCTCCGACACCGAGAAATATCGCATCGAAGCCTTTTGTGATAAGTGAGTCCAAGTCGAAATCAACTCCAAGCCGCATATTGGTGTGATGTTCAATCCCCAGGTTTAAAATCCCTTCTATTTCCCAGGCCAGAACCTTTTGCGGAAGTCGATATTCAGGTATTCCGTATCTTATAATCCCTCCCATTTCCGGCATTGCTTCATATATAGTGACTTCATGGCCCAGACGACGCAGGAAATATGCGCAGCTCAATCCTGCAGGTCCTCCACCGACAACGGCAATACGTTTGCCTGTGTCAGGTGCACAGGGAATCGGGAGCCGTTTTCCGGAATTCATTTCCAGGTCTGCAACAAAGCGTTTTAACTGGTTTATGGAGACAGGTTCATCTTCTATGCTCCGACGGCAGTAAGATTCACAGGGATGCGGGCAGACCCTGCCGCATGACAGGAGCAAAGGATTTCGCTCGCGGATGGTATGAACCGCCCCTTCGTAATCGCCATCTTTGATCTGTGAAATATACAGAGGAATATCAATTTCCGCAGGGCAGGTTTGCCGGCAGGGTGCGAGAGCATCATCTTCCTCATTAAAATGCAACAGCCTTTGTGACATGGTTCTGACGGTAAGAATGTTTTTAGGGCAAACCTTTTCACATGCACCGCATCCTACGCATTTGTTTTCATCGACAACCGGGTAGCCGTTTGGTCCAATCGCTATAGCATCGAAGTTGCATGCCTTTATACAGTCTCCAAGACCCAGACACCCGATACTGCATACGCGCTTTCCGCCATAAAAAGCATCAAGTGCTTGACAACTGTTTACTCCCATATAATGATATTTATCATCCGCCCTGTTGCCGCCAAGGCATGTGTTTGAAGAAATAAGCGCTTCTGCGCTGCCTGGATCAACACCCATGATTGCTGCTATATTAATAGCTGATTCAGTGTCGGTAATCACGCAGGCAGAGGGCGGGGCCTTGCCTTCAACAACTGCAACCGCTGCTGCCGAACATCCTGCATAACCGCAGCCACCACAATTTGCCCCGGCCATATGCCACTCAACCTCGGCAATACGCGGATCTTCGTAAACATAAAATACTTTAGAAGCAACACTAAGCGTTAAACCGCATGCTGCTCCTATGCCAAACATTACAAGAATGGCTTCTATCATAATTATCTCCTATACCATCCCTTTAAAAGCAAAAAATGTTAAAGAGAGTATTCCCGCAGTGACCAGTGCTATGGATGTGTCCTGAAGTGGCTTTGGAACCCTGGCGAGAAGGATGCGTTCACGCACTCCTGCAAAAAGAATAAGTGCGAGACCGAAACCGACTGCATAGCTAAAAGACGTAACAAGTGCCTGAAGAAATGTATATTCTTCGTTGACATTAATAAGACAAACACCCATTACGGCACAGTTTGTCGTGATCAGGGGGAGAAAGATTCCAAGTCCTGCATAAAGGGCGGGAATGGACTTTTTTAAAAACATTTCAACAAACTGAACAAGAGCCGCAATTACCAGGATAAATGAGAGCGTACGAAGATATTCAAGACCAAATCGTTGCAGTATAAATGTATTAACAATCCAAGTAATTACGCCTGCCAAAACAAGAACAAATACAACCGCCATGGCCATGCCGACTGCGGTTTCCATTTTCTTTGACGTGCCTAGAAAAGGACAATTGCCCAGATACTGGGCAAGCAAAATGTTATTTATAAGAATGCAGCTTATTGCAAGGACTATGTAGTCACCCATTTTGTCTCCAATCCCGGATAAACCGGAACATTACTAATTGAAGATTGACACTAATTGAAAATTGAAGATTGAAGATTGAAGATTGCTGGAAGTCGCTACGCTCAACCATTTTTATAGTAAAGATTTCCATCCTTCATTCATCAATATTCAATCGACAATTTTCAATTTATCGTTATTTGCTGCCCATCATGTTCATAACACACAGCATAAGCCCGAGGCAGATAAATGCTCCGGGAGCTTCAATCATAAATGTAAAGGGCTGAAAGGAAGGCCCGAAAATTTGTATAGGTTTTTCCCATATAGTAAGTATGCCTGTTCCGAACAGCTCCCGGACGGCTCCAAGAGCACCGAGGGCAAGGGTAAATCCGATGCCTATTCCAAGCCCGTCCGCAAGTGAGGCAATAATACCGTTTTTAGATGCAAAGGCTTCAGCACGGCCAAGTACAATACAGTTAACAACAATAAGGGGGATAAAAATACCAAGCTTGAGAAAGAGCGGGTAAGTAAATGCCTGCATAACAAGTTCTACGACTGTAACAAATGTCGCAATAATGATAATAAAACAGGCGATTCTTACCTTTGGCGGAATTACTTTTCGCAAAGAGGAAACAAGGATATTGGAACATACCAGAACAAATGTTGTTGCCAGACCCATTCCGATACCGTTTTCGACTGTTTTGGTCACTGCAAGTACAGGGCATAAACCGAGTACAAGACGAAACGGTGGTATTTCATCCCACAGACCTTTGGTGAATTCCTGAACTAAAGTTTTGGCCATCTTCTTCTATTCTCCTACTTCAGATATCGTTAAGTGGTTTATTAGTTAAGTGGTTGAGTAGTCCCGCCCTGGCGGGATAAGTATTGTCAGCATGCTGCACATTCTAAACCCTCTGAGTGTCCAACTGATGTAATAACAACGACTTAACTACTTAACCACTCAACAACTCAACTGTTTCCCTATTTAGCAAATTTCTTTAATTTTTCTGCAATCTGAGGTTTAAGTTTTTTATAAATTTTACCGGCTTCAGTTGCAGCAACAGTGACGCCGCGGGAAGTAATCGTAGCACCTGATACGGCATCTATCTGCCCGTCGTCAGTTTTAACTTTGAATGTATCCTTTATGGATAGACCCTTAAATTGTGCTGCAAAGCCGGGGTCTGTTTTCGCCCTGGACCCGACACCAGGTGTTTCATTGTGTGTGGTAACACCTGCGCCTATAATATTATCATCCTCGATGTTTACACCAACCATGAGACCAATGTCACCGCCGAATCCCTTTCCAAAGCTTTCAAAGGCGACTGCAGAAGCCTTGCCGTCAAATACGCCGACAAAGAAACTTCTTTCAATCTCTCCATCTTTTATTTTAAAACGGTCAACGATGGGGTCGTTGGATGATCCTTCTAAAATCGCTTTTATTGCAGGGCCCTTAACAAATTTTAACTGCTGATATTCAATTCTTTCCTTTGTTCCGCCACGGATTGCGGCCAGGAGACCCCCTGAAAATGTGCATAAAAGTGTCAGAACGACGACCATTTTTATCATTTCACGCATCTTAGCCAACCTTTCCAATTGCTTTTGGCCTGATCTTGTCCAGAAGCGGGTTTACAAGATTCATAACAAGAATTGCATAAATAACACCATCCACATGGGCACCGATATTTCTTATCAGTACTGTCAACACACCCGCACCGGCACCGTAAACGAGCATCGGAATTAAGTTAACCGGTGATGACGAATCCTCTGTTGCCAGGAAAAAAGCGCCTATCAAAGTATAGCCGGTAAGGATATGAAACACAGGCCCAGCAAAACGACTGCCGTCATATATATTAAAAATAAAAGCTGCTGCAAATACACCGAGCAAAAAGGTTAAGCAGATTTCCCAGCGGATAAATCCCCTGATAATAAGGTAGATTCCGCCAAGAATGATACCAAGTCCGAATGTTGCACCGATGCCCCCGATCTGCTTTCCGAGCAAAAGATCGCCGGCAGTAAATGACTCTATTGATTCTGGACCGAAATGTTTGAGTGCTGCGATGGGGTAGAGCATGGTAAATTCGAGGTCGTAATTTAAAAGAGCTTCATCAAAATCGAAAAGATCCTTCCATGATACCATTAAGATGGCAATTGCAAGAACAACGGGATTAAATGCATTGCTTCCGATTCCGCCGAAAATTTGTTTGCCGATAATCACGGCAACAAAGGTGCCAGTGAGTACCGCCCACCACGGTAAAGTGGCAGGGACGAGCATTGCAAACAACAGACCGATGAGAGCAGCATTGCCGTCCCCTATGGTTAAAGATCGCTTTGTCACAAAATTCATGGCAAGTTCCCAGAAAATCGCACAGGAGACGGAAAAAGCTACCACAGCAATGGCAGGCAGCCCATATTGAACAATACCAAATAAAACTGCGGGCAGAGCCGCTATCATTATATGATAACTTCTTTCAGTGATACTGCTTCCGTCGTGCCAGAAAGGAGCATGGGATACTATAAATTTATTATGGTTACTCATCATCGCCTCCGCTGTAGTCATCCGGCGCCTCCGCTATACTCATCCGGCCAAGTTCATATTTTGCCAGCTTTATGTATTGAAAAATCGGGATTTTGGATACACAGACAAGGCTGCAAAGACCACATTCGATGCAGGAATAAAGGTCATATTGGTCGGCAGCCTCCTCATACTGGCCTGCTTCAAGCAAGCGAACCAACATGCTAATCGGTATCCTTGCAGGGCAAATCCTGATACAGTCACCACAGTTTATGCATGGATAGTCGGATACATGTGGAATATTTCCTGAGTCCTGGATCATTATTGCACTGGTGTCCGGCATGATCGGATGTTCATCTGAATATACAGCGGTACCTGTCATTGGCCCGCCCAGGATGACCCTGTCTTTTTCATTAAGAGTAATGCCGAGTGTACTGAGAATGTCCCGAACAGGAGTGCCGATTTCTGCAACTGCGAGCTTAACGGTTTCATCCTTATTAATAACGGTTATTGTTTTTTTAACCGGTATTTTTCCGCTTGTAAAAGCACGGCCGACAGAAGCGGCGGCTTCCGCAGTCATAAAGCATACGCCAAGATCTTCAAAACTTTTTTCTGCAGGTACAATTCGTCCCAGAATGTTTTGCATAATCAAGTGGGGAGATGCTGCCGGGTAAGCGGTATCAACGGTGCTGACCCGGGCTCCGATATCGCCGAATTCATGTTTAAAACCGAGGGGCAAAACAATAATGATGTCATCTGCACCAGTTATATTTTTTAAAATACCAATTCCTGACTTTATTGAATCAATATCCGATTTTATAATGTATTGGTTTGTATAAACCATAAGGTCATTATCACAACCTGAAATAACAATGGTTTTGATCGGTTTCTCCGGATTAATAAGTAAGTTTATCGGCAGATTACCCGGAACACAGGCAAGAAAATCTCTGGCTGTATCAAGGGATGGCGTTTTGGTGTATAGTTCAAATTGTTCGTCTACCTCTTCATAATCAGAAATATTAATCGAGACAGCAGTGTAAGAAGCGCCAAAATCACCGGTAAAAGAAGATATGGATGATACTGTTCCTGTAATGGAAGATATTATATATGCATCATCATTGGTGAAAAAAAGTTTTTGACCGGTTTTGATTTTGTCGCCTTCTTTAACAGATAAGGTTCTGTCAGTTTGTTCCGGGAAAGTGCTCAATAAAAGGGTAACATTTCCCGAACAGGAAATTTCTTCAGGTTCCGGCAGCTTATCCGGAAGCGCTTTATATTCAAGACGGGGTTTTGGTAAACCGAAAAATGATCTTTTTATCATAGTTTGACCTTCTGTTCAATTTTTAAAACCACGCTCTTTAGTCGTGGTCAGAGATAATCAGCTTTGCATGAGTAAATAAAAGTGTCTAAAGTGAGCTAAAGTGCCTAAAATGCCTAAAGTTGTGGTGTCGCTCCGCTCCATCTTTTTATAAGAATAAAATAGATAGAATTCCTTAACTTTAGGCACTTTAGCTCACTTTAGACACTTTAGTCACTTTAAAATCGTATAGCTACATAACGTGACACGACGCACATTTTTCAGGGCCGGCTTCATTTTCCTTATGACAGTTAATGCATTGCGAATGGAAAGCATCTACTCTTTTAGTGATTTTCGAGTCTTCAATTTCGTCCGATTCATGACAGTCGGCACAAGCCTCTGGAAAGGCATCTTCTTTTTCAGTAAAACTGTGACAGTCGCCGCATGCACGGAGTGCAGCTTCATCTTCTTCGGGATGATGATGGCATTGTCCGCAGGCAATTCCATATCCTGCATCTTGAGTGTGTGTTTTGTGGTCGAATAAAACTTTTCCAGCTACACCTTTGAACATCAATCTCATCGGGCTGTCTGGTGTTTTGGCAGAAAAGGCTGCAATGGCATAGCTTAAAACACCCACAACAAATAAAATAATTGCAAGAGCATATGCCAGCCGCAGTTCTTTCTTTGAAGTCATATATAGCTTCCTTTCAAAATAGGTGGCGTCGTAAAAAGTCTGATACCTTCACCCCGGCCCTCTTTCCTCCCCTATTACAGACCCGGGAGCACCGACAGGCAGGTTTTTTTTAACTTCTTACGAATTCATCAGGATTTTACCACTGAATGAGAAGAACAAAATTTGGGTTTGCATAACACAATTGCTAAGAGCGTTCAAGATGTTTTTTGCCAAAAAAAGAGGGGTGAATAAAAAATAAAAAGCTCTTTTATCTTGTTTTAAAGAAGGTCAGCTTCCAGGACCTTCTATTTTAATGTTTCTCATGATTTTGCTATATAATCTAAATTTTCTGTTAGTAGTTTAACATCGTCAGCTATGAATATATTTGCATCGTCAGATAAGCGAAAGAAGCCATTTTCAGCATTTGCTTCGAGTGAAAAAAGCACCACCGGAATTTCAGGTAAGATTTGATTCGCTTTCTTTAGTATATTCAGCCACTGCCATGAATTCATATCAGGTTCAAGCAAAATTATATCAAGATCTTTTTTGTCCATGTTCAACAATTCATTTGTATCTAAAAAAAAGTAAACATCATGCTTAAGGTTTTGAAGTGACATTATAATTAGTTCAATGCTGTCAGAATTTTTAGTTGAAATAGGGGAGACAATTTTAAGTTTTTTCATTTCCTTCACCTCTGTTAACATTATTTGTTAAAATCAATTATGACACGAAAAAAAGGTTAAAATCAATCCCTTGCCGCAAAATCTTCCGGAAAGGGGGATTAAATCAATATCATAAGTTACTTCGGATAACCGGTATCCTTCAATTGAACAGGATGCATCAGACGTGAGCACTTCGACCACTTTTTCTTTTACCTCTTTTGAAAAATAATCCGAAAGGTTTCTGCCGACTTCAATGCTGCCACCCTTGAAGGATAAGGCCATAGTTTTTTTATTGGTTAAAGCGATCATTCCTTCAGCGCTTATACCGATAACCGGAAAGGGCAGATCTTCAAGTATTGCCCTGGAAAGTTCGAGAGCCTGATTTTGAATTTCAAGTGTTTTTGTT
>JAUWOH010000487.1 GCA_030612225.1 Desulfobacteraceae bacterium | reverse complement strand
GATGGGTCGTTTAAACGATTCTCAACACCAACATCGAAAAAGTCAGCCAGTGGTTTGAATATTTCAGGATTGCTGCTTTGCACTTTGCGTGCGGCATCAAGAACTGTTTCCAATCCCTTTTTTGTCATTTTCCCTAAAGGCTGCCTGCATCCTCCTGACGGCATACCGAGAATAGACATAAGCGCTTTCAGTGCAAGAGGATTTCTGGCTCTGCAAACCACCTCGCCATATGGTGTCTTTTCAATGGTTTTAACAGTTACGAGACCAAAAAGAGGTTCGAGCTCGGACAGCAGATTTTCAGCTTCATCCGTGCTGCCATCCTCAAGGAGTTGAACCATACGCGTTATTGCCCCGGGAGCAACATTTGAAGCAACAGATATGACCCCGGCTGCAGCAATTTGCTGATCTGTCATCATTTCATAAGTCATACCGTCATCGCCGGAGAAAATGGTAAAATCCGACCCACAGCATTTCCTGGTATGTTTCATATTTTCTATATTGCCTGTAGCTTCTTTTACCGTACTTACGTTTGGAAACTCTTTATTCAAGAGTGCAAGATCCTCCGGCAAAAGCTGAGCACCTGTCCTTCCTGGAATCACATAGGGAATAACCTGCATATCAGGAAAGGTTTTTGCGACCGGGCCGACATATTCTCTGCGGATTTCAAGGGAGCTTGGCCCATTATAATACGGATCAACAAGCAAGACTGCATCTGCACCTGCTTTGACCGCGTGCCCTGTCGCAGCAATGGCTTCTTTTGTATTATTACTCCCGGCACCAGCAATGCAAAGGCATTTGCCTTTTGTTTTCTTTGCTACGATTTCAATAACTTTATTATGTTCTTCCCATGATAAAACAGGGCTTTCTCCGGTTGTGCCGACAGCTAGAATTCCAGTTATTCCGTTTTCTATCTGAAAATATATAAGCCTGTTAAGCCCTTCTTCATCTATCGCATCTCCTCTAAATGGTGTAACAAGCGCTGTATAACATCCTGTGTTCATGTAACCTCCCTTTTAATTTAACATATAAAAATCGTTGAAACAGCCTGAAATATAAGCTTTAAAATCGCTGGACCTAAAAACATTTCGGATTCGTGCTAACAGGGGATTAAGGGTTCACACGAAAATAAATTTACATTTGAGAGTGTCGAGGCGCCCGCATGACAAGGCGCGATGAGGGCGAATAGCCGGCCTATTTAACCGACGAGCAACGCAGCCATGCGGGATGAATCGGCTCACTAAAATGTGAAGTTATTTTCGTGCGAGCCCTAAGGCAGAAAGTTGGAATGCAGCATCATGAAACCTTTGAAAAACGTCCCACTTTTTATAAAAAAAAGAACGTTTTTCAAGGGTCTCGATTAAGGCGTTTGACATGATAACAATACTAACGCCCGCCAGAGCCTCTTCCGGATATACCCCTTCCTGCAAGCGGATTATAAAGCTTTATGATAGCAAATTTCATACAATCAAGAGTCTTTACTTCAGATATGACTGCCATAAGTGTATTCGCCCCATCTTCAGGTAGCACACATGCATTAGAATCGTCGAATGTAAGATCCTTAAAGCCCTTTAGCAGTTTCTTTTTATCCTTTTTTGTCATCTCCACCTGAATAGCCTTCTTACCGTCTATTTCAGTAATCTGATCGGCTATGCCGGCATCTTCAACCTGTTTGAGTTTTGCATCATCCAAAAAAACATTAATGTAAAAATCCGCCATGAGTACCTCCTTCTTTTTAAATTTCAAATAAAAAAATAAACGCCCCTTTTTTCTCCAACCTTTATATCTGTTTTTTATATTATTAATACTTTCCCCTGTCAAGAAACTATTCTTGCGTTTTTATTAAGACAATAAAATTGCTACTTGTTTTTTCTTGACAATCAACAGTCGCTGCCGTACTTACCCTGCTAAGTTTTCAATCGCAAAACAACTATCATTTATAAGGATAAAACCATGCCTAAAGCAAAAAATG
>JAUWOH010000130.1 GCA_030612225.1 Desulfobacteraceae bacterium | reverse complement strand
CAAGGCGGCTTTTGAAGGAAAAATTGATTATTTACCGACCTATCTTTCCCAGATACCAAGGCTGTTTGCAAGCCAGCGTATAGGTCTTGATGTTGCTCTCATACAGGTAAGTCCTCCTGATAAATTCGGATATTGCAGCCTGGGAGTGTCGGTTGATATCACAAAGTCAGGCATGGAAAACTCAAAAATAGTTATTGCACAGGTAAACCCGATGATGCCCAGAACGTGGGGAGACAGTTTTGTTCATGTTGACGATATCGACTACTTTGTACAACATGAAGAACCGCTTGTAGAAGCG
The DNA here is from genome assembly GCA_030612225.1 of Desulfobacteraceae bacterium. GTDB lineage: Bacteria > Desulfobacterota > Desulfobacteria > Desulfobacterales > JAUWMJ01 > JAUWMJ01. The sequence continues at coordinate 7,296 of JAUWOH010000130.1, read as the reverse complement.
CTGCCGAGAATAAAAAACAACGAGATTGCTTCAAGAATCGGGTTTTACATAAACCAGCTTGTTGATGACGGAGCTACGCTACAGATAGGATTCGGAAATTTACCCTATGCCATATTAGCCCACCTGAAGAATAAAAAAGATTTGGGGATACATACTCAGCTTATTACCGATGCCTTTCTTCCGTTGTTTGAAAAAAATGTTATTACAAATAAGAAAAAATCACTTCTTCCCGGAAGGGTAGTAGCCTCACTATGCATGGGGTCTGAGAAAATTTACCGTTATGTGGATAATAATCCGATGTTTTATTTCCGCTCGTCGGAATTTGTTAATGATCCGACGGTTATTGCACGAAACGATAACCTAATTTCCATAAGTTCAGCACTTGAAGTCGATCTTACCGGTCAGGTTTGTACAGATTCTATGGGATACACGTTTTACAGCGGAATTGGAGACCAGGTCGATTTTATCCGTGGAAGTGCAATGTCAAAAGGGGGGTTTTCCATCATTGCCCTTCCGTCCACAGCTAAAGATGGAACTGTATCCCGTATTGTATCACATCTGAGTGAAGGGGCAGGTGTGGCTACTACAAGAGCAGATGTTAACTTCATTATAACAGAGTATGGAATAGCGGAACTGCAAGGGAAAGGGATATATCAGAGGGTCATGGAGCTGGCTCAGATTGCCCACCCCAAATTTCGCAGAGAACTTATAGAAGCGGCTAAGAAGCATCATTACATTTTTGCCGATCAACTTCCGCCATCTGAGGATGATCTTATGTTTCTTGAAGAATATAAGAGCGCTTTGACATTAAAAAATGGAAAAACTGTTGAAGTCAGGCCTATTTTACCTTCGGATGAATTTGGTTTTAGAAATTTTTTCTACTCTTTGCAGGAAAAGACGATTTATTTTAGATTTTTTTATAAAATGAAATTGTTTTCACACGAAATCCTGCAGAAACAGTGGGCCAGTGTTGATTACAGAAAAAACATGTCAATTATCGGACTTGTTCAAAAAAGAGGGCATAAGGAGATAGTAGCAATAGGCTCATATGCAATGGAAGAAAGTGAAAAAGCGGAGATTGCTTTTGTAGTGCGCGAGGATTGCCAGGGTATGGGTATTTGCTCCTATCTTCTTGAATTATTAGAAAAAATTGCCATGGAAAACGGTTACACTTCATTTTCAGCAACTGTGTTAAGAGAAAATGTCGCGATGATTCATGTTTTTAAAAAAAGGTATCCTGACTTGAAAACTTCGATGTTAGGTGGAAATAATGTCGGTATTTACATGGATTTTGAGTAAGCGTTCACAGGCACCGCAGCTGCACGCGATCAGGGCGACCAGCATAGCAGACTATAGCTGGTCGCCCTGATCACGCACATCTGCAGCACCTGTGAATGCTTACAGGACGGAGATTGTGCGACCTTTTTGTTCCGAATAGGCGTAAACGGGTACGATTTTGATGCTGCGGGAGCCAATCAAGTCAAAAAATAAGGAGCTTTTAAGAAACCGTTAAATTTATCTTGATAAAATGTTATTTATTTTGATATAATAAGGGGTTGAAAAGTAGAATATTAATATTTTCATGGAGGAAGACAATTGTCATATACACTTGGCCAAGAACAACTTGATAGAATGGAAGATATTTTGCAGCAGAATCTGGTTGATATCGGGGTTCGTTGTGTTTTTCTGATCGATATGGCAGGCAACATAATTGCCAATAAAGATAATGGTAAAATAAAACACGATGTTTATTCCCTGGCGGCTCTTGCAGCTGGAAATTTCGGTGCAGTAAGCGCCATGGCTAAAATTATTGGGGAAGGTGAGTTTTCATTGCTTTTCCATAAGGGTAAAAAAGAGAACATACATTTCAATAAAATAAATGCGGATTTTTTGCTAATTACAATATTCAGCAATGAGATATCCCTGGGTTTTTTAAGATTGAAGGTTGGTGAAGCCGCAGAAATGATAGAAAAAATTTTAAGCGAAATTACTACACCCTGATAGTTCCTTTTTACAGCATACATAAATGATGAATTCGTAAAAAGTCGAATTCATCAGGTTTTAGTCCCGCCTGGGGCGGGATTAAGTTTTATGTTTTAGGTTAATGATATTATCTATTTTAATAAAGACTTAAAACTTAAATCCTAAAACTTAAAACGTTTCGTAAAAAGTAGTTTTTTGACTTTTTACGAAACTATCATAAATAATATAAAGCGAAAAAAGTTAATAGGTTTTTAAATGGCATTTGTGAATCCTAAAAAAAAAGAAGTTCAGGTTAAAATTGTCTATTATGGACCAGGAAGGGGCGGAAAGACAACAAACCTTGAATATATATACAAAAAATTTAGTGCTCGTATAAAAACAGAGATGGTTACCATCAAAACTCATGGTGACCGGACGCTGTTTTTCGATTTTCTTCCTTTTGATATTGGGAAAGTAAATGGATATGATATTAAGGTGCAGCTCTATACCGTTCCTGGACAGGTTAAGTATAATGCTACCAGGAGACTTGTATTAAGAGGGGTTGATGGTATTGTTTTTGTGGCGGATTCAATGATGGTAAGAAGGGAAAAGAACATTCTTTCCATTAAAAACCTGCAGGCGGATCTTGCAAATTATAAAAAAAGCATTTTCAAAATCCCAATAGTCCTGCAATTCAACAAAGTGGACCTTGCAGAACAGGGGATTCCCCTGACACCTGTTGAGACGTTGGAAAAAGATCTTAACAGTCAGCTAAAGACATCGGCTTTTAAGGCGAGTGCACTTAAGGGAACAAACGTTGTGCAGACAATGAAAAAAATTATTTCAATGACAATTTCTACGATAGTAAAAGAGTTAAAATAGGGGGTAAATGATTAATGCCGCAAAATATCGATGATGTATTAGTCGATGAGATTGATGGTCGGCTTGATGATTTGTTTGACAATGATGAAACACCTCAAAAAGCTGATGGAAAAAGTAGTGATATGAAAGAATATCCTTTAAAAGAGTTAAAAGCTATTATTTTGTCAATCGATTGGGAAATTACTGAAGATGTAATGAATCGGCTGGCAGATCAAGTTGCCGGATTAAGAAAACGATATAAAGACGACAGGATTGTCTTTATGCTTCTTCAACTTCTAGGCTCAATTGGAGAGTATATCAGGACCAACAGAGGTAAATCGCATCCGGACTCCTTTAAATTTCTTAATTCATTGTTTAAAAAATTGGATAAGGTAGTTAGTACTGAGGGCTTAACGGAATCAGAAAAGAAAAAGATTCTTTCTGTAGAAGTAAATAAATATAAGGCTTTGAAAGATAAGCTGTCGCCTCGAAAACCTGTTGCAGAAAAGATAAAAAAGGTAAAACCGGCAGTTAAGACAAAAGCTGAAAAGATTGATGTACTTCCCATAGAGGCTTTTGCCGATGCAATGGATCAGATCAGGCAGTTAATCCAATCGGAGTTCAAGGCCCTGAAAGAGGAATTAAGATTAGGAAGAGAAAAAAAGTAAGGGTTCGCATAAAAATAAATCCACAAGTTTAAGTGTTGAGGCGCCCGACTGGCAAGACGCGAAAGCTCAGGAATATCAAACATATTCCAAGCTTTCGCAACGCAGCCAGGCGGGATGAATCGACGCTTAAAATGTGAAGTTATTTTTATACGAGCCCTACGATCATGTGAGCCAATTTCAAAACGCCTCATGTTAAAAGTAATTTTCCAGGAATAGCCCATCGGAGGTAAGGCCATGGATATTATGTCGGGAAATATTTCATCTATGCTTTTTAAACAAGTTGTCACAGGCGGCACGGGTGATATCACTTTAGACAGCAGTTTGCTGAATGTTTTTCTGCAATTGGATGGCAAAAAAAATCTTGGAACAATTGCTCAAAAAACAGGGCTGAATATGGGGGAGATGAGGGATGCCATATCCAAGCTTTTACACCTGAAGATTGTCGAATCGGCAGCAGAGAATGTTTTGATGGTGGATGATGAATTTTTTAATTTCCTCAACACTCAATTATCACTTGCCATAGGGCCGCTTGCTGAAGTTATAATAGAAGATGAGATAGCAAATATGGACCATGACTTCTCAAAATTTCCGGCTTTCAGGGCAGCGGAACTTGTTGAGCTACTCGCTATGGCCATTAAACGTGAAGAGAAGAAGTCTGTATTTAAGCTGAGCATGGTTAATAAATTAAAAGAAAAAGGTTATTAAGGATCATATCCCGATTAGTTGTAGTTAATTAAGGTCAAATAAATAGATTATCTCCAATTAAACAGGCGTTATCCCAGAGGGGTCAAGGGGCCCAGGATTCAAGGGTTCAAGTGATCCGCCATAGAACAGGCGGATAAAAATGCTAAAGAATTACACTTGTCACGGCGTAGCTGATAAGCGTAGTCGGAAAGAGTTGAACGCTTGACGAAAGTCATGCGAACCCTGTTTAAATATATAGAGGATTTAGATTTGATTAAAAAAGGTGAATTGGGTACACAAAAAAAGGCATAGTATAAATCGAAAAAATGTTAAAAGCGCTGATAAAGTCTTTAGAAAACAAAGCCTTGAATCGTGGAATCCTCTCTTCTCCAACTAAATTGGAGAAAAACCTTAATTAACTTAAAAGGCTTCCAGGCTTAATAGAAAAGGAGTATAATAATGATTGTAATATGCGAGGAATGCGGTAAAAAATACAGTATTGATCCTTTAAAAATTAAAGGTGATAAGGCAAAGTTTAAATGCAAAGTGTGCGATTTTATAATTACGGTTATAAAACCTGTTGAAACTCCTGCCACATCTTCTCCCAAGGCGCCGTTCGTAGAAGCTGATGAAGAAGTAGATGTCAAAAAAACATCTGCTTATAAGCGAAAAAATAAGAGAAAATATGCCAGAACGAAGAAAACTAAAAGCTTTAATTTAAAGGGTTTTGGCTTACGCACCAAAATGCTTCTGCTTTTCTTTTTAATTCCTATTATTTTAATAATAGCTGCCAATATACTCTATTTATGGCAGATGAACAATCTTTCTTTACTCCTTACGTCAGAAAGTTCAAAGATTGTTAAAAACCTGGTTGAAGAGAAGGTGGCTGATGCCGCAAGGAAGGTTGCCGCAGAATGTACTCTCTATCTTGCGTCCCATCCCGGAATGAAAAAAGAAGACTTTAACTATGATGCAAAATTTAAGAGAATAGCTGTACAAAAAGTGGGAATGACCGGATATTCCGCTCTTTATGAAATGCCGGACTCGAAAGGTGCCTGGCAAACATGGATCCATGTTAATCCAAAGATAATCGGTATTGATATGATTAAATTAAAAAAGCCCCTTGGGAAAAGTTTTGCTGGTTTTTGGAAAGTTTATACCGGTGTAAAAGAAGGTGGAGAATCAAGAGGATATTACACCTGGTGGGAAAAAGACGGCTCTTTTAGAGATAAGTTTATGGTGTGCACTCCTATTGAGGGAACTTCATTTGTCATTGCTGCTACGACCTATGTTGATGAATTTACAGGACCTGTTAAACTACTTGAAATCAGGGCAAAGAAACATACCGATATAACCCGAAATATTATTTTTGGGATATTCGGGGGAACTATTTTGCTTATCGGTTTTATTGTCGCTTTTTACGGGTACAGATTAACAGGTAGAATTAAATCTCTTACTGAAGTTAGCAACCGCATAAGCGTGGGTGAGCTGGATGCTGAAATAGACATTGCAGGAAAGGATGAGATAGGCGATTTGGGGGAAGCAATTTCAAGGATGCAGGATAGTATTCGTCTTTCCATAGAGCGACTGCGTAAGCGGAGATAGAAGTAAATAACATTAAATTTGACGGTTTCGTAAAAAGTATCACCGATGGTGCCCGCAGGAAATGCCCTTGGGGTGCTAAGTAGAAAGTTCCATATACGTCCCGCAGGAAGTGCCCTTGGGGTGCAAGGCGCAGTGATTTGAGGAATACATGTAGTATGCCGAGTGTCAGAAAAACCGCTGCAACGCAGTAGATGGGACTTTCTACGACGCCATCAAAATTGGTGAAGGAGCAAAAGATAATGGTTATTATTCCCAGAGAAAAACCTGTAATTGAAAATTTGAATATTTATTATTTAGATATAAGAAAACTGTTCGAACATTTTCAGGGTGAAATCGGCTCCGGCGGTGTTTTCTTTAAATCACATTCTGCTGAAGGGGCGATCTTTTTTGATGAAGATGAGCTGTTAAACGGTTATTTCCAGGAAAAAGATACTATACTGACCGGCAATTCAGCGATTGATCTTTTGATACAAGCAGATTCCGACCATAATTATTCCGTAAGCATATACAAGATATCACAGGAAGAAATATATTTCTGGTCCAGCTTGCCTTCCGCGGAAATAATTTACAAAGATCTCAGCACTGATTTTACAAATCTTGATGGATTGATTAAAAATATGAGGTCGGAAAAGCTTACCGGCTATATCGATGTTGCAATTAGCGACGGCATTGAAGGTGGCTTGATTTTTATCAGCAATGGCGAAATAATTGGTGGTTCTTATTCCTGGGGCGGGGAAAAGACTGACTCTTCACAAAATAACCTTAAGATTCTCGTAGACAAAACCAAAAAGTCGGGTGGAATTTTTAACGTCAGCCGGATTCCCATTAAGAGAGAAAAGGTTACGGGTGAATCAAAAGAACAAGTCTCCGATACCAATCTGGATATTTTTGCTATGCTAGAAGAATTTTTAGGAGTATTCGAGACAGTAGTATCAACCGGAAAAAATAAGGGAGCAGGTTTCAGTAGTATTTTAAAAAAGAAGTTTGTGGAAAAAGCGGAGGAGTATGCTTTTCTTGATCCGTTTGCCGCTGAATTTGAGTATTCTGCCCGAAGAATTAAATATTCCGGTCAAGCCGGTGAAAAGGAATTAGCAGATGGCGTAATTACTTCTGTAAAGGAGCTCGCTGAAGAACTGGGGATACTTTCCGAAGTGAAAAATTATATGTCGCTATGGGCCGATAAATACGAGAAAAAAATTAAAGAACTCGGGATTGTTTTTTAGTTCGCCTAAGGGTTCGCGCAGGCAAGCGTAGACCTATAGAGAAACCGGCTAAAATATGACGAATATACCTTTTGAAAAAGTTATTACCAGCTCAGAACAAAGGTACACCGATTTTTTTAACAGCATACCTGCGGCAATCCACAGGACAACAGTTGAAGGAAAAATTGTTTATTGCAACCGGGCTTATGCTCTGTTGTTCGGTTTTAACTCTGTTACTGAATTGACGGACTACCCGGAGATTAACCTTTACAGGAACAAAAAAGACAGGGGCCTTCTGGTAAATTCCATATTAC
>JAUWOH010000213.1 GCA_030612225.1 Desulfobacteraceae bacterium | reverse complement strand
GCTGAAAAAAGCGGCTCCTTGCGACGTTTCAGAAGGGTTTTTATCGGCGGAGCCTCTGAATGTACCTGCGATAAACAGGACAGGATTCTTATACCACCCTTATTAAGACAGTACGCAGGTCTTGAAAAAGATATTGCACTCGTTGGCGTACTTACCCATTTTGAAATCTGGTCCCTAGAAAAATGGGAAAAGGAAAACATGGCGATGGAAAAAGATATGAAAAATGAGGAGGTCAGAAAAGAAATCGCAGGGTTAGGACTTTGATGGCGTCGTAAAAAGTCTCATCTACTTCGTTGTAGCGGTTTTTCAGGAACTCGACATACTATATCGTATAGTCTCGTCCCTGAAAAACCACTACGCCTTGTATATGAGCCTTTTTACTTAGCCATCAAGCGCTTATTCAAAGACTTTTTACAAATTTATCAGGACTTTGATCCCATGCAATACAATCATATTCCTGCAATGCCTGTTGAAGTGGCCTATTACCTCAACTGTAAACCCGACAAAATCTATGTGGACTGCACCCTCGGAGGTTGTGGTCATGCTGTAGGTATTTGCAAGAAAATTATTCCGGACGGCCTGCTTATAGGCATTGATCAGGATGTTGACGCAATCAAAAATGCAAAAAGAAAACTGAAGCCCTATGAACGCAATGTCCGTCTATTTAATGAAAATTTTACAAATCTTAAAACAATTCTTTCGCATCTGAATATCACCTCAGCAGACGGCATTCTACTCGACCTCGGACTCTCACTTTATCAACTCGAAGCAAGCGGCCGTGGTTTCAGTTTCAAAAGAAATGAACCTTTAGATATGCGGATGAATATAAAATCGGACATTACTGCCGAACAAATTATTAACAAAGCAAGCGAAGAAAGTCTTAGAAATATTTTTTCGGATTATGGCGAAGAGCGCCGGGCAAAACAAATTGCGCGAAAAATAGTAAAAATAAGAAAAGATGAACCGATTAAAACAAGCAGACAGCTGGCCGGAATCGTAGTCGGCCCCGCTAAAAAAGGAAAATCTGCGCATCAAAAAATTCATCCGGCTACAAGGGTCTTCATGGCTCTCAGGATTGCTGTAAACAAGGAATTGGAAAACCTGGAATCGTTCATGGAAAACGTCGCTGATTATTTGAATCCTGGTGGGCGACTGTGCGTACTGTCGTTTCATTCTCTTGAAGATCGGATTGTAAAACACAGGATAAAGGCTCTTGAAAAAGGATGCACCTGTCCGCCACAGTTTCCGCAATGTGTTTGTAATAAAAAAAGTGTTCTGCGCTCTTTAACCAGGAAGGTGATTCGCCCGACTACAGAAGAAATCGCAAAAAACCCTATGGCCAGAAGCACGAGGCTAAGAGCGGCAGAAAAACTGTGAGCTTTATGAAAAATGATATTCGGCGGATAAAAAATATCAAAACCTGGTTAGTTTTGCTGTTTACTTTTATTGCACTGCTTCTTGTTTACACCTGGTGCAGAATTCAGTGCGTCCAGGCAGGTTATGAAATGTCAAAGGCTGTAAAAATAAATGAAAAGCGTATTGCTCGAAATAACAACCTGAAAATCGAGCATGCGTTCCTGAAATCTCCGGAGCGTATTGCAAAAAAGGCAAAAGAAAACTTAGGTTTAATAATGCCGACAGAAAAGCAGATAATTATAATTCCATGAAATCAAATGAAAAAAGACATATAAGATTTCGCCTGGTTTTGGTCATTTGTATTTTCTTTATTTTATTTACCGCCATAGGAGCCAGGGCTGTATACCTGCAAGTTTTTCGCGGGCCATGGCTTGCCCAAAAAGCAGCCGATCAATATGAAAGGTCCTTTGAACTGGCAGGGAACCGCGGAACAATTTACGATACTAACTTTACCAAGATGGCTGTAAGTAATCTTGCAACATCCATTGCCGCATACCCCAAACAGATAAAAAATGCACGGGAATCGGCAAAAGAGCTTTCACGCATATTGAAGATCAACAGGAAGGCACTGGAAAAAAAACTTATCTGCAAAAAGCCATTTGTATGGATCAAGCGCCAGTCTTCACCTAATGAAACAAAAGCAGTAAAAGATCTCAAGCTTGACGGAATAGGCTTTATTCCCGAATATAACCGTTTTTATCCCAACAAAACATTGGCTGCCCAGGTGTTGGGATTTACCGGTACAGACGGCAATGGCCTGGAAGGAATCGAATTTTATTACGACACATATTTAAGAGGAGCCAGGGGTAGTTTTACTATCTTAAAAGATGCTTTTGGTAATGGATTCATTTCAGGAAAAGGAAATATTCCTGATTATAGCGGAAAGAATATTATACTTACAATAGACAAAACCATTCAGTACATAACCGAGAAAGCCCTTGAAGAAACCGTAACTTCTTTTTCTGCCAGGTCCGGAATGGCTGTTGTAATAGTACCAAAAACAGGTGCTATGCTTGCCATTGCGCACTACCCCTTTTCCAATCCGAATTCTTTTAAATATTTCCGCAGGGAACTGTGGAGAAACAGGGCGATAACAGATCCGTTTGAGCCTGGATCAACCATGAAAATTTTCAGTGCTGCCGCTGCAATAGAATCCGGGGGATCCTCGCCTAATACCATCTATTTTTGTGAAAACGGCGCTTACAGGATAGGAAGGAAAATAATCCACGATAACGCGTCACACGGGTGGCTTTCTTTGCAGCAGATTGTCAAATACTCGAGCAATATAGGCGCTGTAAAAATCAGTGAAAAAATAGGGCCCGAACACCTTTATAATACACTGCGTGATTTTGGTTTTGGAACAAAAACCGGAATCGACTGTCCAGGGGAAACTGCCGGCAGCCTTGCCCTTTATAAGCGATGGACAAAATTAGATACCAGTGTAATTTCCTTTGGTCATGGTATTTCAGTATCTGCTGTTCAACTTATCGCAGCAGTTTCAACAATCGCAAATGATGGAGTGCTCATGAAGCCTTACCTGGTAAGGGCCATAACAGATAAAAATGGACGATATATACATCGTTTCAAACCGCGCAAAATAAGAAGGGCTGTTTCAACCAGTACAGCCAGAGAAGTAGCAAAAATAATGAAAACCGTAATTACAAGAAACGGTACAGGGACACTGGCCGCACTTGAGGGGTATTCCGTTTGTGGCAAAACAGGAACCGCCCAGAAAATTGGTAAAGATGGAACTTATGCCGAAGGCAAATATATAGCATCTTTTGTAGGGTTTACACCTGTAGAAAACCCTGAAATCGCTATCCTGGTAGTAATAGATGAACCCTTGGAGAAGTATTATGGCGGGATTGTTGCCGCTCCCGCCTTTAAGAAAATTGCCCATGAAACTCTCAATCACATGAATATATCCCCTACAATTCCGTTGAATAATTTGACGCTTTCATTAAAAAAAGAGGCCAGAGGGTGAAACTTTCCAGGATACTTAAAGCAGTCAAAGTAAATAGTATTTGCCGTACAGGTGAAGGGACTGCAAAAAAAGATGGTTTCGGGCTGAGCTCAAATCATGACCCGGATATCAACTCGCTGCACTACAGGGCGCAGGACGTTAAGCTCGGGGGATTATTTGTAGCAATACCGGGACTTCTCGCAGATGGGCATGATTTTATTGACCAGGCGCGTATGCGAGGCGCACATGCGATTATATCACAAAAACCGGTTCAACCTGATAACTCAGTTACTGAAAACACCAGGCAGATTAAAGATGGTCTAACAATAATTGAAGTTGATAATTCCAGGAAAGCTCTTGCCGGGATATCGGCAGCCTTTTTCGGAAACCCGTCACAAAAACTGAATATAATCGGAATAACCGGCACAAACGGGAAGACAACTATAACATATCTCATTGAAAGCATGCTATCCGCAGCCGGATTAAAATCAGGAGTTATCGGTACAATAAATTACCGATATATGGGCAAGGTTTTCGAAAACCCTGTAACAACGCCGGAATCGATGGATTTGCAGAAAATCCTGGCCGAAATGCTGAAAAAGGAAGTAACCCACGTTGTTCTGGAAGTATCTTCTCACGCCATTGATCTCTTCAGGGTTGAAAACTGCTTAATTGATACGGGTGTGTTTACAAATCTGACACAGGACCATCTCGATTATCATGGTGATATGAATTCCTACTGGCTTTGTAAAAAAAGAATGTTTACCGAATATCTGCCTTCAGGGCCTAAAAAAGACCGTGCTGTAGCTGTAATCAATCGCGACAATCCGAAAGGACGGGAACTTTTCAATATACTTCCTGTCCGTGGCATTTCCACTGGGCATTCAACAGATAATATTATATGGCCTAAAATTATTAAACATGACTTAAGCGGTATTGTAGGAAATATTTCAACGCCTGCCGGAAGCTTTGATTTCAAGTCGCCACTGGTCGGAAAGCATAATATAGAAAATATTCTCTCTGCTGTGGGTGTCGGGATAGCTCTCGATCTTTCTTTAGACGATATTAAAGCCGGCATAGAAAATGTTCTTTCCATACCCGGGCGTCTTGAAAGAATTACCGGAAATAATGGGCGTTTTGTATATGTAGATTACGCACACACTCCTGATGCGTTGGGCAATGTATTGACTTCTTTAAAAGCAGTTTCAGATAAGAAAATAATTTGTGTGTTTGGATGCGGCGGAGACAGGGATAGAGAAAAACGGCCGCTTATGGGTGAGATAGCTGGAAGACTTTGCGACCTGGCAATAGTCACATCGGATAACCCTCGAACCGAAGATCCTGAAAAGATTATTGAGCAGATTCTTTCCGGGTTAAAAAAAACATGTAACCATGAATACAGCCTGTCAAACCTTAAAACCGGTTTTGACAAAAAGGGATATGTAATAGAGCCGGACCGCAGAAATGCAATAAAACTGGGGATTGCTGCTTCCCGACAGGGAGATACTGTACTTATCGCAGGAAAGGGTCACGAAACCTATCAGATCCTATGTAAAAAAACAATTTCCTTTGATGATAGAAAAGAAGCAAAACAGGCACTTTTGAATGAAGCTCAAAGCACAAAAAATAAATCAGCATAACGCGAAAAATCCTAAATCCGATATCAGCAATCGAATACTATGGACAACTGCTGATATCCTTGAAGCAACAGGAGGAGAGTTTATCTGCGGCGATTTAAATTATGGATTTTCGGGCATTAGTATTGACTCCCGCAGTATTTTAGCAGACGAGCTGTATGTCGCAATCAAAGGTGAGATTCATGATGGGCATAGTTTTGCTGAAGATGTAATCCGCCAGGGAATATCAGGGCTTGTTATACATAAAGAAAAGCTAAAGGATCTTCCCATTCATGAATGGGAAAAAAATACAACCATATGCCTGGCAGTAAATAATACAACAAAAGCTCTTGGCGATCTTGCCTCTTTTCACAGGAAACGGGCTAATGTGCCCGTTGTTGCCATAACAGGATCAAACGGAAAGACCACTACCAGGGAGATGACTGCTGCCGTTGTTGGGCAACGTTTCCCAACGCTTGCAAGCAGAGAAAATTTTAATAATGAAATAGGACTTCCCCTCACCCTGCTTAAACTCGATCACGGCCATAAATGTGCCGTGGTCGAGCTTGGCATGAATGCTCCGGGGGAAATAGCAAAGCTCGGCGAAATGTGCATGCCTGATATAGGAGTAATTACCAATATTGGTCCTGCACACCTTAAAGGGGTTGGTTCCATCGAAGGTGTCATGCATGCAAAGGGAGAACTTTTAGATAAAATCAAAGCCGGGGGCACTGCTGTCCTCAATGCAGATGATCACAGAGTTTTACATCTGGCAGGAAATGCCTCCACAAATGTAATTTTCTTCGGCATGTCCGATGAGGCAACAAGCCGAGCTGAAACGATTATAGAGACAGACCGTGGTATCTCGTTTACCCTTGTCTTGCCGGAAGAAACAATCACCATAGATCTTAAATTTCCCGGCATTTTTATGGTTTCAAATGCTC
>JAUWOH010000431.1 GCA_030612225.1 Desulfobacteraceae bacterium | reverse complement strand
AAGAAGAGCTTTTGTGATTCATCGTTCTTCCTCTTTGAGAAACAATTGATGGTATTCAGGCCCAGTCAGATATTTTTTCATCATTTTACTTGTAATCTCAAATAACTTAGTTAAATCGTCATCGGTCATCCGTTTCAGAATTGTTTTCATCAAATGGTCATCCGAAAACTTCTGTAGGTACAGTTGCACTGTATTCTCATTGGATTGCCTGTCAAGACCATACCCCGAAAATCCTTCAAACGTTTCTACAAAACGATGGGAGTGTTTTGTCATAACGACACCCTTTTCTATACCCACTTTTGTATTCTCCTTTTGCAATCTCTATCATAGAAATCAAATTTGCAAATTTATTTAAGATAAGACATCCCTCCTGGTATAGAATATATTTAAAATAAACAACAAAACAAAGGAGATATGCCATGAGGTTAAAAAAGATTATGGCAGAAATCAGAAAGAACGTAAAGAATATATTCATCAAAGCGAACTTTTATTAGCTGGAGTGGATGTAAGCAAGGCAAAGCATGATGCCTGTATAGGAAGACCTTTGAAAAATGGTAATTTTTGTTCGAGTTCAAGGAATGCGAAAATTTCAACCACAGGTGCAGCGTAGTAAATGCCCTTGGGGTAAATATATTGAATATTTCGAGGATTGAAATTTGAGCCTAACTCAGAAATCGGGCAGATAAGCGCAGACTTCGAAAGGTGCTGTTTTTCAAAGGCTTCATAGGAACTTTGGAAGGTATCAGGCTCCTGTAAATATCCTTTTTCGTTCTATACCTATGGCAATAATATGATGAAGGGAACCAGGAGCATCAATACGGCTTTACGTGGCATGCGAGGACTATATATATCAGACAAAATAGAAACTTATAATTTTAGTCGCGGTAGGAATGCCGGTCACCCGGCACCCCCCGCGCAGATCCCGGCGTGCGCTACTAACGCACCGGGCTCCTACCTCAGGTATTAACGTCAAAACACCAAAGATATAACCCTCCTTGCTGGTTTGCGTATCAGTCTAAGCGCACTGTGCATAATAATCCGGCGCTGTGTCCGGGTTATGTTTTGCTCAGACCGATTCCCCTTGGTCAGCCCCCTTCCCTCCATTGCCTCCGCTGCCTTTTTACAGGCTTTGTTCGGCAACTTCCCAGGTACTATGGAGCTGTCCGACTTCCCATATTCGTTCATTGTTGAATTGCGTCCTTAGACTTCCCAACACGGCCTCTGAATTCTCAAAGGCAAATATGGGATCTCCCGGTTCCCGCGAAAGATGCTTCCGTACGTGCTCAAGGTCTCTGACCGCGCAGGGTCCGAATGTATCTCGCGATTACGATACATTCGATGTTTCCTTCCGTACCGTCCCACTACGTCGGCACCCTGGAATTTCGGGATTTCGCGGCTCAATACTCGGCCCATACGTCCCCCTGTCAACGCTTCAGCCATGTCATTACTGGCACAGCCGCATGACTCGGGGTCAGTGTGGTTCGCTACTCCTTCCACTGTATGAAACTTTCATTCACTACACCTTTCCGGTTTTAACCGGCGCTCTCGGGGCGTCCCGCAACCCTTTTGTGTCAAATAAAGCTACTCGGTTAGCCTTGAAACTAGCGAGATCTGCCTTGGCTGTCGCAAGCACAATAGTTGGTTGGTTAAGCAGGAGTAAAAACAACACGATTCCAACAAAAAAGTTTCTCATGAATAGTGCTCCTTTTAAGATGTTTGGTTTGTTTTTTCTCTCGTAAGATAGAAAACTAAACCAACAACGCACATATCAATCAGAGCAATCAATCCACCTGGTGGATTATTTGTTAAAAATGTAAAGCCAATATACAATGCTAAATGGCTGATAAGCCAAGCTGAAATACATAACATTATTCTTTTCCACATTTTCATTTTTTGGCCCCTTGTTACGAAATCGGTAACGATTGCATCATTGGTCGCAAAATTTAAAACACAACGATTTGCTCACCAGAGAGGGCCGCTCTTTGGCCAGAATCTGGTGCAGCAAAATGTTATGCAATCCTTCTATTTATAATTGAGATATGTTCTTTTGCCCATTCAAGAACTTTAGAGGCACAATCAAACATCAACATCGGGGGAAAATGGCAAACCAACTCACCATACCGAATTTCATTTGGATATTTTGAAGCTCCTTTCTCTTCACCTTTTAAAAGTGCACCAACTGTCCCATTACCAATATTGGGATTAACTTGCTGAGAAAGCAGTTTTGACGCTGAAAAAGGCTTTGATCCGCCTATACCTGTTCCCTGAAGATCGCAATGACAGAGGTCTTCAATTAAACCAGAAAAATTATGAGACCTTTTTTTTAGCTCTTTGATAGTGTATCCTGCTTGCTCAAGAAGAGCCTTTAATGATATTTCAGAAGATAATAAGCTCAGGTACAAAACAGCCCGACCAGTTTCATCCTCCACTTCGTCCTTCTTTATAAATGATTTTGCAGCGTCAAGAAGCCGCTGGCTAAATTCTAAGTTGTATTCCACTCACTCCCTCCGAATATACCGATCACCGCATTAATGCTGTTTCGTGTTGGCCTCCCTGCCATCCGGTGTTTGATATTTTTACGAAATCAGAATATCCACAGTTTTCACAAAACAGTTTCAATACTAAAGTAAATCCGTATTTTGCCTTGCTTTTGCACTTATCGTTATATGGGTTTACATCTTCATGAGCATGCTCACCATATTCCAATATTCTCAGAATCTCTTTGTCAGCACATTTCGGGCAGAAAAAGTAAAAATAGTCTTGATTATCAGTTGCTCCCTTCAGCTTCCCTTTCATTATTTGATCAGAGCCGTGGTATGGTTTCCCATCATTAAATTTATACATTCTCATATCTCCTTACTTTGTGGTGCATAACCCCTAAACCCCGCAGTTAGCGCAGTTTGTATTGTATTAATAGGCGTTTAATGATGAAGCATGATCAAATGGTCAAAAAGGAGGTGCCATCATGCTTTATCGCTATACCAACCAGTTTATTGAATATTGCCAACTGGC
>JAUWOH010000319.1 GCA_030612225.1 Desulfobacteraceae bacterium | reverse complement strand
TCAGAAAAAAGTGGCGCGGAAGGTTCAGGGACAAAGCGACAACAATGGAATATATGGATGAAGTCAGGGGCAACGTAAATTGAGAGTCTGCGTAGATACGACTATTCTGCTTGATATTTTGAAAGATGAATTCAGAATCTTTCAAGACAAGCTATACATTGCTCTCGCAAGAAAAGAGAAACTGGTTGCGCCCTCGATGGTGTTCGCAGAACTTATGCCCCAATTTAAAGGAAACACCAGGCTATTGGGCGAGTTTTTAGAAGAGCACAAAATCGCGATAGAACCGCTTGACCTCGATTCTGTCATTGCCGCATCAGAAGGCTGGATGAAGTATTTGAAAAGAAAAACAAAATTAAAATGTCCTCAGTGTGGTTACAGCCTGAATCTTAAAGAGCATTTCCTGTCGGATTTTTATATTGGAGGGTTCGCTTCGGCAAAATGCAGCGCCATTCTTACCAGAGACAGAGGTATATACACCAAATATTTCCCCAGGTTGGTTGGCTATGAAAATTGTCTCAAAAATAAAGAATATTAATGGGGGGGGTCAATCAAGGAAAAATAGAAACGTCCCCAAAGTTCCCACTTGTAGGTAAGCGCAATGATTCTGCTGTCTATAGAGGATTAGCAAGACTATAGTAGCGTACACGCAAACAACATTCGCATCGTAAGAGTAAGCTTGCTCGCAAACAGCGTGCCCATCGTAGACATGACCCGATTTAGTTTTATCAAATCGGGATCGTGTACCCAGAAAGATTTTGTGATGATCTTTTCTTTTTCGTGTTTTCGTGATAATTTCTTAACCAAACATTTAACATTTAACGCAACTATAATCATGGGAGGTCATCCATGGAACGAATGATAAATCTTCATGTTGAAAAACTTCCAGAAGGTGTTTACCTGGCAACTTCTGATGATGTTCAAGGACTTGTTGCTCAAGGCCGTACAGTGTCTGAAACTATAGAAATTGCAAGAGATGTGGCCAGGCGGTTATTTGAGGCGAAGATGGAAAGAGAGGGACTGGAATCTCTTCCTGAGGTATCTGATAAATTTGATTATCCCTTAGTGATAGGCACTTAAATGGGAAGACTTTCCGGATTTAAGTATCGTGAGATAATTAAACGACTGAAGCGGTTAGGATTTGAATTTGACCGTCAAGCAGCAGGGAGCCATGAAATCTGGTTCAATCCAGAAACACATCGATATACCACTGTTCCCAATCATCCTGGAGACATGCCGGAAGGGACATTACGAGCCATTTTGAAGGAGTCAGGAATAACACCAGATGACTTTCTGACAAAATAGAGACCTTCAAATTCCCTTTCTTGCCCCCCGAACAACATTCACATGGTAGGAGCGAGCTTGCTCGGTTAAATAGGGAAGTGTCCCCATTTAACACCTTTTTGTTTATCCTGATTTTTCATGCTAATTGTTTTAAAGTTGCGGGGTTTCTTCATATTTATTTAATGGGGCGGTTGGAATGCCACGAACGGCTATGAAAAGAGGGTGGCCAATAAAGGAAAAATAGAAACGTCCCCTTTTCCTATTCCTTCTTGAAGCTTTTTCGTATCTTTGTGCTTTCGTGATAATCAGATAGGAATCCCTTGACAAATGAGGCAACATGCAAATATAATGTAGTCACATTCAAAATATTTAAAGGGGTCTGCCCCTGGATTTTCAGGCACATTCAAAGCCTTGAGGATTAAAATTATGGAAACAATAGGAATAAGAGAATTAAAAGAAAACCTGAGCCGTTATATGAAGAGGGTGAAAGCCGGAGAGAGAATCATTATCACGGATCGAAAAAAAGAGATAGCCGTCATAATGCCCCTCGAAAAAGAAGACAAAGAAGAAAAAATATTTCAATTGATCCGGCGTGGCATAGCCCGCTGGTCCGGGGGCAAGCCGACGGGTATGCCATCCAGGATTGCTTCAAGAGGCAAGAGCGTTTCCGACGCTGTTATTGAGGATAGACGGTAGAATGATCGTATATCTTGATACCAGCAGCCTGGTGAAATTGTATATTGAAGAAGATGAATCGTCAAAAGTTGATGCTCTGGTCAAATCTTCAGAAGTTACGGCTACTTCACTCGTTGCTTACGCTGAAGCAAGGGCGGCTTTTGCCCGTCGATTTCGAGAGAAGGCATTCCCATCAGACGAATATAATCGCATGAAAGAGTTTTTTGATAAAGATTGGAACCGCTATCTCATCCTGAATGTTACAGAAGGCATAATCCGGCAGGCAGGTAACCTGGCAGAAAAACATGCCTTAAGAGGTTTTGATTCAATTCATCTCGCCTCGGCCTTAACACTGCGTCAGGAATTGTTTTCTCCCGTAGTTTTTTCATGCTTTGACGATAATCTTCAGAAAGCATCAAAACGTGAAAACTTACAAGTGTAGGTCTGCCCCCTGGATTTCCCGGCAGTTATAAAAAAGTCTGGTGAATGGTGGGTTGGCTGGCTTATTGATCTGCCAGGAGTAAATGCACAGGAAAAAACAAAAGTGGAGCTTATCGAATCTTTACGAGTTGGGGCTGAAGATATGCTGAATACCGAAGTGCCTTTTGAACCTGGTACGGAAATGACCACTGTTGATATTTCCGACCCGACATGGACAAAATCTCCAATTGAAAATCTAACTGTATCCTAAACTCGAAATTGTTAACTTTATGCCACGCCAAACCAGACTTGATGCTCCCGGTGTCCTACAGCACGTAATGGCACGAGGAATCGAACGCCGAACAGATTTACAGGGCGGGGGACTGATTCGCAGCAGCGAGGGTAACAAGGCTGGTCTTTTAGGTGGAAAGAAAGAGGAGCGGGAAAAACGAGACGGGAGGGAAGATAAATAGGTGTGATCCCTTTTTCTCCCAAAAAACCGTGGAGGTGTAATGGCTGATAAAAAAGAATTATATGAGATACTTTTCGTAGAAATAAACGGTAAGATGGACCTCGTGCTGGAAGGATATGGTGATATAGGTCGGAAATTTGAAGAGGCCAGGATGGAGCGGCAGCAAATAAAAGAGGATATGGTTTGCAAGATTCAATTTGTGGCAGACGATCTACAGGAAACAAAAGCGGAGCTGAAGGAAACAAAAGCGGAGCTGAAGGAAACGAGAGCGGAGCTTGGGGAAAAGATTGATAAAATTGGTGAGATTATTGAGGACCATAAGATAAGGATAGAATCTCTGGAGAATAATGTGAACGTTGGTTGATCTCTCGTTCCCACACTCCTGCGTGAGAATGCATACAGTATGGGTTCCCACGCAGGAGCATGGGAACCAGGAGAAAATCTCACGCAAAGTCGCAAAGGCAGCAAAGGATAAAAAAGAAAACCTTAGCGACTTAGCGCCTTTGCGTGAGACAAGAATAAAATAAATCAATAACAGGCTATTTACTTATTTATGGACGTCTCAACTGTTTCCTATCTTCCATTGTTTGAGGAAGATAAATAGACTTGACCCTTATGTTGCGAGTCTCTATAACCTATTGAAATATATGAGTTTATCGGTAAAAAGGTTCAATGTTAAGAATATGCTTACAATACAAGATGTTATCCCTGATTATCCCGTTGCGCAAAATAGACTGGCAACGTAATAATTGATATGTAGACATACTTCTTTCAATTTGGCTCATGATAAAGCTCTCCTTAAAGACTGTCAAGCCAGTTTAAAGTTTCCCAAATCCACCGCCTAAAAAAAGATATGGATATTTTGGCTGTTGGAGTTGGTATTTTTTTCAAAAATTTCAAAAAAGCTCTGGGTATTACTGTAACCTTATGAAAACACTACTAATTAACCATTTTTAAGCGCACCACTCCCTCGATATACGATTTTACTTCCTTATCTCTTGCTTTTTTTAGCCTACCCAGTGGGAACAGGCTGAAGCATCGCAATCTTCTTGCGGGCATTGATCAATAACTCCATTGTCGGGTTGTTTTTTGTTAACCTGATTATCAAACTGCGGGAACGTGTTACCACACGTCCAGGAAGATTAATAAAAGAAAACCTGACTGCTTTCATTCTCTTTGATATCCAGGAAGCTCCCATTGCCGGCTTCTTCATCATTGCATTCAGATTAAACGCTAATATCATTATCCACCACCATACGGCATTTTCACCAAAATCGTCTGACGGCAGCTTGCCACCGGCCAGATCGTCTTTCATTACTGCATGAGCTTCTTCGCTTTTACCG
>JAUWOH010000037.1 GCA_030612225.1 Desulfobacteraceae bacterium | reverse complement strand
GAATCAAGAGCATTACTTAGAATTTCTGAAAGAGGTCCCTCCAGATCGGTTTTAATGAAATTTACTGCTGCTGAAATGGAAAAAATTGCAGAAGAAAATAATATGGCACTGCAGACGTTCAAGAAAAATTATGTTGTAGCACGTCAAAACAAAAGTGGTATCTGTATTTTCCAGGCCACATATTATCCAACCAATCAATCCAGATTTCCTGATGGCGGTAAATTGCGGGATCTCAAGCCGGATCTGTCATGGTTGACAATAGGCGGGCAGCATCTCCTTCCAAAACCGGGGGTGTGGAAACGACCGCCCATACCTTTGAATGTAATTTATTCATAATAATTATAGCTCTTTCATCATTGCAGTTTCATCACAGTCTGGAAATTTGACGCATGTAATGCAGTCAGCCCAGATTTTAATAGGAAGGTCTGATCTGTCTATTTGAACGAATCCGAATTTGCGGAAAAACGCCGGTTTGTAGGTTAATGTAAATACTTTTTTAGTATCAAAGTCTTTTGCTTCGGAAAGAACGGTTTTTGTAAGCTCTGATCCAATATATTTCCCCTGATAGTCAGGGTGAACAGCAAGAGATCGTATTTCAGCAAGATCTTCCCAGCAAAATTGCAGAGCACAGCAACCGACAATAAGGTTTTTCCTTTCATCTACAAAAACCGAAAAAGAGCGGACATGATCGTATAGTGCGCTTAAAGGGCGTGGAAGAAGTTCTTCTTTGACGGCATAATGTTGTAAAAGAGAGTGTATGGCTTTTACGTCGTGTAGTTTTGCTTTTCTAATCATTTTATTTGGTCGTAACAGTATATGATCCGTTCCAGTTTTCTGCCGTCGGATCAGCCTTGTATTCATTGCAACGATTTATCATTGTTTTGCTCGGACCATCATCAGGTGAAATGTCCAAAGCTGCTTTAAAAGATAAAATGGCCTTATCCCAATCCTGATTACGGTATGAATGAAGACCTGCGGCGTAATGCTCATTTATCTTTTTCGCAAGATCGTCAACATCTCCGGCAAAGCCGAGAAGCTGATAAATTGTCACAGGCTCTTTTTTCCCCACAACATTTATAGTGTCAATCTCCCGGGTTGCAATACTGCTGCCGGCAGCGATGCAGGTTGATTCGCTGATCAGTGTGTAGATATCGTAGATTTTATTTATTCCTTCCAGCCTTGCCGCAGTGTTAACAGTATCTCCCATCATGGTATAGTCCATGCGGCTTTCTGATCCCATATTTCCTACAACAGCGTTCCCTGTACAAAGACCGATGCGCATTTTAAGCTGTGGTTTTTCATTTTCCTTCCAGTGTTCGCGAAGCTCGGCCAGTCTTTTTTGCATTTTTATACAAGCGCTGCATGTTCTTTCAGCATGGTTTTTCAAAACATTCGGTGCGCCGAAAAAGGCAATAATGGCATCACCTTCGAATTTATCAACAGTTCCTTCATAACTTAAGATAATATCAGTCATTTCAGTTAAGAACTCATTTAAAAGCTCAACAAGTTCGTTTGGTGTAAGTGCTTCGGAAATACTGGTAAACCCCTGGACATCCGAGAAGAAAGCGGTAATATTCCTGTCTTCTCCACCAAGCTCCAGGTTGCCGGGAGACTCGATGAGTTGATTGACCACAGCAGGGGCAAGGTAAGTAGAGAATGCGTTTTTAATAAACCTTTTTTTTCTGGTCTCCATGAAATATCTGCATGCTGTAATACTGACATAAATAAGAAGAATTACAGAGAGAGGGTAAACAAGATTAAGGATGATTCCGTGTTTTGAGAACAGATACTGACAAAAAAGAATATACCCCATAAAAACAAGGAAACCGGCAACCACACCCTGTATTACTTCTACACGGGGAAGTACAATGCCAAGGAAAATGCCTGCCAGTAAAATGGCAAGAACGTCAAAAATGGCAGACCATTTAGGCTTGTGCAGAAAATCTTCAGCCAGAATGCTGTCAGCTACATTTGCATGGATTTCAAGACCCGGGAATACACTTCCAAAGGGTGTGACCCGCAAATCGTATATTCCGATGGCAGTTGCACCGATAAGTACGATTTTATTTTTTAATTTATTATCCGGAACATTCCCGCTTAGTATGTCTGTAACAGAAATGTGGGGAAAAGATTTTTCTTCTCCCCTGTAATTTATTAAAACACGTCCCGACTCGTCCGTGGGAATAGACAAATTGCCGATCTGTATATTTTGCACACCATATTCATCAATATTAACTGAAAGGGGGCTGTCAAGAAAAGCACTCACCGCTACAATTGATAGGGGTGCATAGAGTGTGTTTTTGAATTTAAGGACTGTATGAAGCCATCGAACAACACCGTCATCATCGGGGGACATATTAAAATATCCGGACAGGTCGGCTGCATCTGAAATTTCCTTAATATTTGATTGCGGATAAACCGGTTCAATAAGTGTGACATTTTTAGCTTCTTTTGATGTGTAGCGTTCAAATTGATACCTGGAATTAATGATATTTTTCTTGTGAATTTTGATATCTTTTTCTTCAACATGCGCGGAGGCTATTTCATCGAGCTGGAAAAAGTATCCGAGTACGATTTTAGCAGAAGAGTTTTTTATAGAATCGGCAAGGAGTTTATCATTATCAGCCTGAGTTTTAAGACGGTCGAGAAATTTATTATCCTCAGGCTTTAAATTGTGAAACGAACTCTTAATATTATTTATTATCTTAACTATTCTTTTATCATCCGGTTCCAGGAAGCCAATGTCAAATGCTATAACCTTTGCTCCTGCGCCAGAAAGTTTTGTAACAAGATCTGCCATTTTTGATCTGGGCCACATCCATTTCCCTTCTTTTGCAATACTCTTTTCATCAATTACAGCTAAAACCACGTCGGAACCAGGGATAATCCTTTTTCTGGATTCAAATCTTACGTCAATAGTTTTTAATTCCATTAGATCAAGAAAAGGTATGCCTATGGAATAGGCAAAAAGGCCTATGAGAATAATCGGCAAGGAGAGAAAAATAAAATGAGACTTTACAAATTTTTTAAGAAAAGAAATCATATCTTGTTTCTTTATATTTTTACCACGGATTTGCACGGAAATTTCACAGATATTAAAAATTAAAATTCAGTGTCTCTCTGTGAAACTCCGTAGTCAATCTTTAAATATTGTATGGCGGAAGAAATGTCAATAACCGGCATCAATCATCTTGGTTCGGTTCCTTTTTTAAAAAGAGCTTTAACTCCTCTATGTGAATATTCCTGTATAAGAAAGCCGGTTGTAGCATCCATGCGAACTTGCACTACATCGTCAGGGATGTCAAAATATTGGTAAGGTTTGTCGGCAAGTGCCTTTTCCATAAATTCTATCCATATTGGAAGTGCAGCTTTTGCGCCTGTTTCCATGTCTCCTATGGTAGTAAAATCATCTTGTCCTACCCATACTCCTGTTGAAATCGATGGGGAAAAACCGATAAAAAGTGCATCTTTAAATTCATCGGTAGTTCCTGTTTTTCCGGCAACGGAATGTCTGATGATACGCGCTTTTCTGCCTGTGCCTTCTTCAATAACACCTTTTAGCATATTTGTAATTATTGAGGCTCCTGCCCGTGACATGACAACCTTTTTTTGAGGCTTAACACGCCAGATTACTCGCTCATTTTGATCAAGGACTTCCATTATACAATAAGGATTTATCAGTTTTCCTTTGTTTGGGAATGCTGAATAAGCAGCGGTAAGGTCGATAAGCGTTACCTCTGAGGAGCCAAGGGCGAGAGTTAGATTGGGTAAAAGAGGCGTTTTAATACCAAGAGTATGTCCGAAACGGGAAACAGACGAAGCTCCAAGCATTTCTATGAGCCTGACCGCAGGGATGTTTTTAGAAAGTACCAGGGCTTTCCTAAAGGTAAGCTCTCCCTTGAAATCACCTGAAAAGTTTTCCGGGCGCCAGTCCTCGTCCTTTCTTGCTCCTTTGAATACAACAGGGGCATCGAGGATTAAGGTGCTTTGAGGAAAACCTTTTTCAATTGCATAAGCATAAACAATCGGTTTAAAGGCGGAGCCTGGTTGTCTTCTGGCAACAGTCGCCCTGTTGAAAGGACTTTTGTAAAAGTCCCTGCCTCCAACCATTGCAAGAATACCGCCGGATTGTATATCCAGGGAAATAAGAGAACACTGCGGGTTTGGGTTTATAAGCTTATTTTGTCTCATTCTTTTTTCCAGAGCAAAAAGACCATTTTCGACAGCCTGTTCCGCAGTTTTTTGAAGCGGCCAGGAAAGTGTCGTGAAGACTGTGAGGCCGCTTTTATAAAGCCTTGTCGGTCCTATTATTTCTTCCAGAAATTTTCTAACATGCTCAACAAAAAAAGGCCCTTTAACCGGATTAAAACCGGATTCTTCAGGGAGAAGCGGTTGCTCCAGGGTTTTTTTAAGAGTCGTTTCAGTGATTATTCCTGTAGTTGCCATCTGCTTTAAAACAATATTTCTGCGTTTTAATGCAAGTTCTATGTTGACAAGGGGGGAATAGCGGGAAGGGGACTTTGGCAGACCGGCTATAAGGGCGCATTCGGCAAGGTTTAAGCTGTTGACGGTTTTTCCAAAAAACAGCCTGGCGGCTGATTCGACACCATATGCACCGCTGCCGAAATAAACCTGGTTTAAATACAGTTTGAGTATTTCATCTTTTGTGTAGCGGCGTTCCAACTGAAAAGACAGAATGGCTTCTTTTATTTTACGAACAAGGGTTTTTTTAGATGTAAGAAAGAGTGTTTTTGCAAGTTGCTGGGTTATAGTACTTGCACCTTCAACAAATTCTCCTGCCCATATATCTTTGATTATGGCTCTTAAAATTCCCTTAATATCCACTCCGCTGTGCTTGTAAAATTTTCTGTCTTCCGTAGCGATCAGTGCCGCCTTAAGATAATGAGGAATAGCATTAAGAGGGACGGGGACTCTTTTTTCAATAAAGAGCTCTGCAAGAAGTACTTTGTCTGTAGAATATATGCGAGTAACGGCGGACGGATTAAAGTTTTCAAGAGCACGAATCTGGGGAAGATCGCGAGTCAGGCCGAAAAAAATACCTGCAATAATCCCACACAGGATTCCTGAAAACACTACAATTAAAATAATTATCTTTGATTTGCTGATACGAATTTTTGTCATGAGTTTCAGCTTTGAGCGAACCCTAAGGATTTGATAAAATCGTAAAGAGTCCGATTTAGACGGTTTCGTAAAAAGTTCAAATTCCCCCGCTAAAAAGCAGCGGGACAAGAAGGGCGTGCAAATATTGTAATCATGAGGCGTACTTATCGTACGTTGAATGATTACTAAATGCAGCACAACGTCCCGCTGAACTGAAGCGGGAGACTTTTTACGAGACCGTCAAGGATTTAATTCCTTATAGTTTCTCGGCCTTATAAAGGTATGTCAAATTAAGATGTGAGAGCCAAATTTAAAACGTTCCATTTCGAAGTCTGCGCTTATCTGCCCAATCTTCCAACTCCGCTGAAGCTTCGACGGGACAAGCTGCGTCCCCGATGAGCGGGATCTACGCTTCGCTTCGACAGGCTCAAATTTCAATCCGCGGATAAATCCTCGAAATATTCAATAAATTCCTGCCTGCCCCGTAAGTTTGGAAAAACGTACCGGGGTGGTTGAAAATTTCGCCTTCGGCTTCAGATTACGCTTTACAAGCTACGCCCTGACAAGAAGACACCGTGGCAAGGCAAACGAGCATCCAGCATCATATACACAAGGGCCTCACAAGGTGTAATAGAAATATATTGCCACAACAAGCGCAAAATATTCAAATAAGAACCTAAAAAAATATAATATCATGTTACTAATTGAAAATCTATCAGAAAAGCAGCTTCAGGATGTTAGAATTGCGTGCTCTAGCTATGGTGTCATGTGTGGGTAAAAGTCAGGCTGACAGCGGTGTCAAGCTTAGAAAAATGGTTTCCATCCTTAAATCAACAATTTTCAATCGCAAATAATCAATCCCCAAAGAATTATCGTCAATAAATTATCACATACCGTCAAAAATCTAACACCCTTCATCATCGCTATTTAAAAATTATTAATAACGTCATATTATTATCAATCAAAATAAGGCGTTATTCAAAATATCAAGTTCAGTCAATATAGGCACGAAACATGCATAATGCTATATGCAGGAAGAGAAAGTGATATTAAAGAATATTTTGTTGCAAATCGGAAATTCAGATTTTTTCACAAACCTGGCTGCAAATGGACGAGAATGATAAAGGAAGATAGTATTGTTGTTTTTAAAAGTGTGTCAGAGGCTGAAGAAAAAAGATTTAAGCCATGCAGATATTGCAAGCCTAAACCGGAAATAAAATATGAGTATCTGCAATACGATATGAGAAAAAGAAGAATCGCTAGCTGTTGATGGCAATAGGAGCGCGTCCCTCCGGGACTTGAAGAGCAGCCTGACGGCTTTGAAGAGCGGCACTGTGTTCCTTGATGAGCGTTTTGCTTGAAGATCGTCCCGCTGTGCGGGACTGAGCTTCAAGCGACCCGTCTTCGCCTTCGGCTACGCCGCGCCAAGGAGCGGTCAATGAGCGAAGCGTTACGCATTTAATTAACAGAGTAGTTTAAGGAGCTAGTCGCATAGTGGGTCTGAAAGATAAAGAAAATAAAGTTATTAATCTTTCCAAAAGAATTGGAGAGAAAGCCGGTATGATAAAGAACAAAAATTCAGATGGTAAATACAAAAAAGAAACAAGAGTAATTGCAATAACAAGTGGTAAGGGAGGAGTGGGGAAAACAAATATTGTTGCAAATCTCGGACTTGCATTAAGCCGGCTTGGGAAAAAAGTGCTTATGCTTGACGCAGATCTTGGCCTTGGGAATCTGGATGTGTTGCTGGGTCTGGCTCCGAAGTATAACCTGTCACATGTAATTTCCGGTGAAAAAAGCATGGAGGAAATAATCCTGAAAGGTCCTGGAAATGTAGAGATACTTCCTGCTTCTTCGGGTATCCAGGAACTCACCCAGTTATCTAAACAACAGAAGATACAAATTTTAACAGAGCTTGATTTATTGATAGATTCTTTTGATGTCTTGTTAATAGACACTGCCGCTGGAATTTCGACGAATGTTCTGGATTTCAATGCTACGGCTCAGGAAATTTTAATAGTTGTTTCCCCGGAGCCTACTTCCCTGACTGATGCCTATGCATTAATGAAAGTACTTTCTATGAAATATTCGGAAAAGCATTGTAGATTGCTTGTCAATCAGGCTGCAAGTGATCAGGAGGGCAGAGAGATATACAGGCAGTATAACCGGGTAGCTGAGAGATTTCTAAATATTTCGGTTAAATATTTCGGATGTGTTTTGTTTGATGAAAAGGTTACAAAGAGTGTAAGGCGGCAGCAGGTTGTACTCGAATTATATCCGGATAGCCCGGCGAGCAAATGCTTTGGTATGTTAGCGAAAAAAGTAAAAAATATGAAGACCTCAAAAACAACAGAAGGAATTTCCAATTTATTCTGGAAGCATCTTGTCCAGTAATCGTTGAGCGGCCAAAGGCCTTAAAGAGCGTCCCTTCGGGACTTGAGGAGCAGCCCTTCGGGCTTTGAGGAGCGTCCCCTCGGGACTTTAGGAGCGGATTCGGGAATTTAAGCCTCAAGCGAAGCGCTCATCAAACGAAGTGCTCTCTAGTTTGTAAAGTTTAATAATTAAATAAGATATCATGCAAATAGCTGAAGAACAGAAAAACAATTTTAATAAGAGTGATAGCTTAAGCAGGGAGCAGATAATAATGCAGTATCTGCCTCATGTAAAACGCATTGTTCAAAGAATAGCGGTCTATCTTCCTCAAAGCGTAGAAATTGACGATTTATTAAATGTTGGGGTTATTGGTTTAATACAGGCAATAGAACGATATAATCCTGCCAGCGATAATAAATTTATGACTTATGCGGCATTCAGGATTAGAGGTGCTGTATTGTGTGAGCTCAGGTCAAGGGACTATATTTCAAGAACAAACAGGAGAAAAGTAAGAGAGCTGGAAAAAACTTATTTAAAGCTCGAACAAAAAAAAGGCGGAGATGTTGAAGATCATGAAATTGTAAAAGAAATGGGAGTAACCTTTGAACAGTTTTACAAAATTAAACAAATGTCGAATATAACCTTCATAAGTCTTGAAGAGATGGGATATTCCTCTGATAAGAAAAGAGATTCCCTGTCGGAAATGTTTATTAATAACAAAGATGAAGATGCGCTGAATCTGACAGGTATTAAAGAAGTAAAAACGGCTATTGCAAAAACTATCGAAGAATTGCCGGAAAAGGAAAAACTGGTAATTTCTTTATACTACATGGATGAACTTACTATGAAGGAAACAGGGAAGGTATTAGGCATAACAGAGTCAAGGGTATCTCAGCTTCATTCAAAAGTCATTATCCGTTTGAGAGCAAAACTTAGAAAGATACACCTGGTTGAATAATATAAAAGGTGAAAGGCAAGGAAGCCTGGATGCCTGGAGATGAAAAAACAAATATAAAGAAAGAAGGATCTTTAAAAGAAAAAAGCAAAGTAAAAAAAGGAGTTAAAAGTGGGATTTAATATAATGCGTGTATTTGAAACAAGTCTGGATAAGGAACGACGGAAAGTCAAAAGACTGATGGAAAAGGAAGAACTTAAAAACGTTAAATATCTTATGATGATGATGATGGAGAAAGGTCATCTCCTTAAGAATGTTATAGATGTAAAGGGAATGGATAAAGTGGCCGCAGATATTTCTGCAGATCCCTATGACGAAATATCGAAGCTGGCCGGTACAGGTTTGGGTGTGCAAAAAATATCCCAAAAAGTCGGAGTGCCACAAGGAGAAGTTGAACTGTATTTAAAGCTCAATAAAACTATACATTAGCTTAGATAAAAAGAAGACAGCAGGCAATAATTGCCTGGTGGAAAACGCTTAACAACCAGCGAATTCACCTGAAAAAATCTGGGCATGTC
Source organism: Desulfobacteraceae bacterium (assembly GCA_030612225.1). Lineage (GTDB taxonomy): Bacteria > Desulfobacterota > Desulfobacteria > Desulfobacterales > JAUWMJ01 > JAUWMJ01. The sequence goes on along the minus strand of JAUWOH010000037.1, from coordinate 5,150 downwards.
ACCTTCATGCTCATGCCCAGATTTTGAAGGTAATCCAAAGCGTGTTGGCCGGAAAAACCAAATGAAAGAAGAAAAGTATGTCAGAGAAATGTGAATTACTTGATAAATGTGGGTTCTTCCAGAATTTCAAAGGGAATTCTGAAGTCGTTAACAAAGGTTGGATCAGTATGTTCTGTGAATATAAAGAGAAATCAGAGAAATGTGAGAGGAAGAAAATCCGGGAGCAAACAGGCAAACCGCCTGCGGACAGTATGTCACCAACCGGCAGAATGCTGTGATGGTGTTTGTGTGTAGTGCAGATTTTTAAAATCACTCCAGTAAAAGCGGATAAACCGCGCCTCTTAGTTTGCCCAATGGCCGGTCGCTTTGCTTCCGGCCATCGGGCTGCAGATTCCATCTCCTTACAGGAAGGGCTTTTGTCGGACTTGCGTTAGTGTGGCCTTCTCATCAGAATATATTGAGGACATCCATTTAACAGCGTAATCCTCCGTTAATTTGAAAAGCAAGGCATGACAATTTATGAAGGTAATGCCGTTGATGCAAGGCTCGTTAAATACTCCAACCGTCCCATAAGCAATGGTCAAATTAAAGGACTCAAAGATAGAAGAAATATTCCTAAAGGAAAACTCGATAAAAATAGTAAATCCCTCAAATTCTCAAGAGACTTTGAATCAGACTGGATGGTTAAAAATGACAAACCTCATTAAAGTCTAAAGAACATGCCCCGTTGATATTAACCACGCCTTCACCCTTGCCACCACATTCGTACATACTAACTATCTTCCATATTGTATCCTATACAGCAGAGGTACCCAAAAGAACATCTATATAGTCTGTGCGCACAATCCTTACGCAGGGAGACCCAACCGTAATTTCTTGAGCCTCAATAAAAAAAGCTGACGGTATTATGAGAAAAGATTCAACTATTGCTAAATTAACCAGGTTAAATATGCTTCGAATCTGCTGGAGGATGTGCAATCAAGATGCTTAATTTGTTTATAACATTTTGTTTTTCATTTAAAAGCTTTCTATTCATATTCTTCTGGAACATCAAGCATATTTATAGCTTTTGCAGCGCAACCAGGCGGGATGCATCGGCACTTAAAATGTGAAGTTATTTTCGGAGTCTAAGCTTACCTGCGCGATCTCTAGGTAAAAATTATAAGCAAAATGAGAGTGTGAAAAAATAACTAAAGGTTTTGTCATTTATGCCGATATTAAAATTAAACAAAAAAAATCCAAACTCGAATATCGAAATCCGAAACAATACCGAAATTCGAATAGCAAATGACCAAAACAATACAGGAATTTGCATAATAATTTTTTAAAACATGAAATACATTATTAGTTTAAATTTAGAATTTTGGTGATTCGAATTTGTTTCGTATTTTGTACTTTGTATTTTCGAAAAATTGAATAAGCAAATGATATGTTAATTCAATGAGATAACCCATTAAATGATGTGACCGCAGGGGACAATGAAAATAACTGATAATAATTCTTCTTTAAATATCCGGAATTATGTTAATAATATTCAGGATAACAGGAAGATAGACGGTTTAGCCAAGCCTGGCTCGTCTCAGACGGTTAAAGAGGATAAGGTTGTATTATCGCCCAAGGCAAAAGAGGTGCAGGAAGCGACAAAGCTTATAAAAGAACTTCCCGATATCAGGGAGGAAAAAGTAGCGAAGCTGAAAGAGCAGGTCGATCAGGGAACATACAGAATTGACGGGAATAAAATTGCGTTCAATATGTTAAAAGAATCTATCCTTGATGAACTGCTGTAAATAAAGGCTTGGTTGAGTAGTTAACCACTCAACTACTCAACGAGGTCTGGAGAGATCCATATGGAAATATTATTAAAAGAATTACTGGAACTACTTGAAGGTGAAATAGATATTTTCAAATCGCTGCTTCCTGTTTTTAAGAAAGAAAAGAAAGCGGTTTTAGCTTCAGACCTTAACAAACTAAATAAGACTTTATCAGAAAAAGAAAAATTGCTTTTTATTATGCGTTCTATGGAAAAAAAAAGACAACGCATGTAATAAAAAACCGGCAAAATCTTTAAAACTTCTTCTATATGAGCTTACCTTGACGAAATTGGCTTAATCGGTCAAAGAGTCATACTCCATCCGTTTTAAAAATCGCGGCCTACAACTGATAAAATTAACAAAAAACATAAGTAATGCTAACACTGGTAATAAGATTATGTTCGCACATTACCTTAATTTTGTAAAAGGCGAATTAACTTTATTGCAAAATATAATTGCTCCGAGCCAGTTTTATCATCGAACCGGCAAGGTAAAGGAAGAGAGGAGCGCTTCGCTTGAAGACCGCTTCGCTTGAGGCAAAAACTTAAGGCCGCTTGTCACGGCGTAGCCGAAGACGAAGCCTGAAAGGCCGCTCATCAAGTCCCGAAGGGCTGCTCATAAAAGAAGGACATCGGAAATGACTAAAAAAGACGAAAAGATTATTCAGATTTTAACTAGAATCGGAGAGGATATCGATTCGTTCAGCATTAATGACAACGATGAGTGGAAAAACACCCATGCTGAACTTGAAAAAGTTAAAAAAGACCTGCCTAAAAACAAATCTGAAGTAACTGAAATTCTAAACCTTTGTCTTAGTGGATTAAAGGCAATATCTGAAAAAAACACCGATGATTTCCTTTCTCTGGTTTCAGAAATATCAGAAGCACTGATAGCTTCAGAAAAATATATAAAGAATAAAAAAGAAGGAAAACCTCTTTTAAGTGAATCGGGAAAAGCACTGGAAGATATTTTGAGTAAAAACAGATCGAAAGCAGGTTCAGATTCTTATGGAGAGCAGACGAGCCTGGAAGAGAACGAAAAAATGTCCCTTAATGAAGTAGCAGTATCTTTAATCCAGCTTGAGCCTGATGACAATAAAGGACTGGAAGATTTAAAGAAATCTTTGGAAAAAATTGCCAGTGACGTGTCATATCCTGAATCTTCCCGTGAATACGTTGCCAGCGCTGCCGGAAAAATAATGATGATAATGGAAGGGCTTGCTCCTTCTTCTGATGCAGCGATGGAGGAAGTGGGCGAACTCCTGGAAGAAGCAATGAATTCAGTCGGAGATTACGGCAGGGAAGATGATGAGAAATCGGTTGCAACAAAGAGTAGTAAGCCTGCTGAAGACCAGGGTGAAAATCAGAGTGATGAGTCTGTCCTTGAAGATGAAAAAACGAAGATTAAAGAAACAGGGGTGGAAAATTCCGACAGTGAAACTGAAAGCAAAGAAAATATTGAAGAAGTCGGAGAAACCGCTGAACAGGAAAATAGACAGCAACCTGAAAATGACCCTAACCATGATTTCATGCCTGAAGACGCAGACTTTGAACTTATAGGCGAATTTATTGCTGAAGGAAATGATTTATTCGAGAGTGCTGAAGAAGCACTTTTGACCCTTGAAACAGATCCGGAAGACTCAGAATCAGTTGGTAAAGTTTTTCGAGCTTTTCATACAATAAAAGGAACTTCAGCATTTTTAGAACTCACATTGCTGGCGGAAATGGGCCATCATGCCGAGTCCCTTTTAAGCCGTGTTCGTGATGGAGAAATACGCTATAGCGGGGGTTATGCCGACCTGACACTCCGTGCACTGGATATGTTAAAGGAAATACTGATGTCGGTTAGGGATGCCATTGGCGGAAGTCCTCTCCTGAAACCGGCCGGTTATGATGAATTAATGAAGATTCTAAAAGACCCTGAAGCAGCAGGTGTTTCCGCTGAGGAAGATGCTATTGATGAACCCAGAGTAGGAGATATTCTGGTTGCACAGGGAAAAATTGAAAGAGAAGAACTGGAAAACATTGCAGATGACTGCCATGATCAAAAGATTGGCTCCTGCATAATAAAATCAAAAGCAGCATCTGCAGCTGATGTAGTACAGGCACTTAGAACCCAGAAAAAAATGAAAACAGGGGGACAGGTTGTCGAATCATCGGTACGGGTTGGCACAAAAAGACTGGACCGTCTGATAGATATGGTGGGAGAACTGGTAATCGCACATTCCATGGTGGCTCAGGACGAGCTGATTGAAGATGGCAGTAATATTGATCTCCAGAAAAAAGTCTCTCAGACAAGCAAGATTGTTCGAGAGCTTCAGGATATAAGCATGTCTATGAGGATGGTTCCCCTTAAAGCGACTTTTAATAAAATGGCCAGGCTTGTGCGGGATATATCACGAAAGATCGGTAAAAAGGTGAAATTTGTTACTGAAGGTGAAGATACGGAAATCGACCGTAACCTGGTGGATGTAATCAATGATCCTCTTGTACATATGGTAAGAAATGCAGTGGATCATGGAATTGAAGTGCCGGAAGTGCGGAAAGAAAGCGGTAAAGAGGAGACCGGTGTTGTCAAGCTGTCCGCTTACCATTCAGCCGGAAGTGTTGTGGTGGAAATATCAGACGACGGCAAGGGCCTTGACAGGAATGTCATCATTGCAAAGGGCAAAGAGAAAGGGCTTATAAGCGACTCCCCGGATTTTAATGATAATGTGTTAAGCGACAAAGAAGTATTTAATATGATTTTTGAGCCCGGATTTTCCACTGCCGAAGTGGTAACAGATGTATCAGGCCGTGGTGTGGGCATGGATGTTGTCAGAAAAAATATAGAATCTCTGCGGGGACAGGCTGAAATCAAATCCGAACTGGGAAAGGGGAGTACTTTCAGGATGAGCCTTCCCCTGACCCTTGCAATTATAGACGGAATGGTCGTCCGGGTAGGAAATGAAACCTATGTAATTCCAACAGGTTCTATCATAAGGTCTATTAAACCTGAAAAAGAAAATATTACAAATGTATTTGAAAAAGGCGAAATGTTATCGCTTCAGGGAGAGCTTATCCCTTTGATAAGCATGTCTGCTTTATACGAAATTGAAAGTACACAAAAAGACGATGGAATGCTGCTTGTTGTTATTGTTGAAGATGAAGAAAAGCAGGCAGGGCTCTTAATTGATGAGCTTATCGGCAGGCAGCAGGTTGTAATAAAGACACTGGGCGGCACAATGAAGAGCACACCCGGAATTTCAGGCGGTGCGATTATGCCCAGCGGCAGGGTTGGCCTGATTATTGATGTTGCCGGGCTTGTAAAGTTCTCAAATGAAGTGGTGGAAGAAGAGAA
>JAUWOH010000179.1 GCA_030612225.1 Desulfobacteraceae bacterium | reverse complement strand
TTATTAGGGTGATCCGAGAGTCAGAAGACCTGCCTGAGACAGGGTTTAGCAACCTCGCGGACAGGGGTGCTGAACATTAAGAATCTGAGGATAAAAAGGGAAATCCCCGGATCGATATTATATCGATTCGGGGATTTTTTTTTGGTTTTGTTTCGGGGAAGGGAGTGAAAATCTTCCACTGCCCCGCAACTGTGATCGGAACGAAAGCCGCATAAAAAGAGTGATTAGTAAACAGTGACCAGTAAAAGCTGGCGCTGTGGCTAACACTGGCCACTGGAGTACAACAGTTGTTTCTGACCACTAAACACTGGTCACTGACAACTGTCTTTCCGGGAAGGCGCGGCAAATAAGATGATCGAAAGCCAGGAGACCGGAACAAAACCTTAACAATCAACATTCCACGAGGGTGGAAAGGAGGATTTATGAAACATTCTATTTTGTTCACGGCAGTTTTTTCCTGTGTGTTTTTGCTGGTTCTTTCACCGGCAAACAGGGCATTGGCCCAAAATGATGAGGAAGATGTTCATAAAATGGAAGAGGTGGTGGTCACCGCCACGCACAAGATGAAGGTGCTCGACACTCCGGCCAGCATCTCCGTTATTACGGCTAAGGATCTGGAGAAAATAGGAGCCAAAAATGTAGCAGAGGCTCTTAGAAAGATTCCGGGAGTCATTGATAAAACTGCCAGTAACGATGCCCTGGCAATTCGAGGAGCGCAGAGTTCTATGGCCGGCGGGCCGGTAATCCTGATTGACGGCGTTCCCCAAAAGATAGGGGATAGCCGATATGATAACTTCAATTTTATTCCGGTTTCTCAGGTGGAGCGGATTGAGGTCTTACGTTCTGCCGGCATTGCTTATGGTCCCGGTTCTGCGAGGGGGGTTATCAATATCATTACAAAAAAAGGAAAGAAGGATAAGTTAGCGATAGATGCCAAAACGTCCTATGGATCCTGGAATACTACTGATAGTTATGCCTCTGTTTCGGGAGGGATAGCAAAATGGGATTATCTTGTTAACACCGGATATTACGGAACTGATGGTTATGAGGATGAAGTAAAAAGAAAATCCTCTGCTCTGATGAAGGCAGGTTACAATTTCAATGATAATGTACGCCTTGGCATTAAAGGTAGTCTAATAAAAAATTACCAGGAATCTGCCTATGATTTTAAGAAAAAAAGATGGCAGTTGCAGCATTTCCGGAGAGATAAACATTTTCCTAAAAGCTCTACCGATAACACATTGTGGTGGCACACGGAAAAAGATCAGGACATAAATACTCTGGCTATTGATTTTTCATATGACGATAGCAGCGCTTTTCTGAATTCAACCGTTTCCTGGACAGACTATCAGGAAGATTATAAGGATCTTCATGAAAAGTTCATCAAGTCCAAAAATGTTCACTACGATGATAAGGATCAGGATACTTACACCTTTACCATTTCAGGCGGCTACAATTTTGATTTCGAAAAGGTGAGATATACACCATCTTTTGGCTTTAATTTTGAAGACATAAACTTTGACCAGAAACGATCATATCCCAATGATCAGGGTAAAAGCACCGACAAATATAAATTTGATGTTGATGAGCGCCAGTATGGTTTTTTCTGGGACAATGATTTTCTTTTCGGGGAAAACTGGGGCCTCAAGATCGGCGGTCGGGTTGATAAAGCCGAACTTGAATTTGAAGACAAAGTTCCGACAAAGGTTGATCAGGACAAAACAATGTATGGTTGGTCTGTGGCTCCTTCCTATCACTTTAGTGATACAGCAAACGTGTATGTCTCCGCAGGACGAAATTTCTGGTTTCCAACCCCTCGGTATTATGCATGGGCGGCGGAAAGAGGTGGGGATCTGAACCGTCCGGAGGATCTGGAGCCTGAGGAGTCACTGACGTACGAAATAGGGTACAAGCATATGGTTCATAAAGCATTCAACATAATCCTGACGGGTTTTTTCACGGAGTATAAGGATAAATTTGCCGGTGTTTACGATGACGATGGCAATTGGAAAGGAAACAAAAATATCGGCGAAGCTGAAATAAAAGGTATTGAGGTGGAAATGGATGGTCGGTTGTACTCATTTTTCGGTTACCGCCTGGCTGGAACTTACCTTGATGCCGAATGGACCAGTGGGCAAATGCGTGTTTATGAACATCCATCAAATGAAAAGGTGATGTGCGGTCTGGATGGATATGATATCACCGGGATTCCCAAATATACCTACGTAATCGGGCTTGATTTTTATCCACTGGAAGGTCTCAGGTTCAGCACGGATGTCAACGGTTACGGATCTTATTATGTCGATTATGTAAATCGCATAAAATACGGGGCAAAGACAACCGTTGATGCTAATATATCGTACAATATCAAAAACTGGGAATTCTGGATACTTGGCAAGAACCTCTTTGACGAAGAGATTGAAAGAATTATTAACACGACAGGCAGACTCACAAGCGCCAACGGCGAATACGATAATGCCTACTATGTCCAGGATGGAAGATATATAGAGGCAGGCGTGAGTTATCATTTTTAGATCCTTTGATGACGGACAGGCGACCATGGGGGTAAGGGAGTATCATTACCCCATGGTTTTTTAGCGGACAAGCGAGCGATGTGTGGGTCAGATGAAAATAACAGGTAGGCTTATTTTGGGACTTTTTATCCTGGCAGCTTTCCCCTCTCTGTCATCAGCAGAGGAGAAATACCAAATTACCCTGCTCACAGGCGTATCCAATTCGTATAATGTAAGCGAGGGGATTGCTGAGGTAATTAAGGCACTTGAGCCAGGTAAGGCGTGCGCCATCAGATTATTCACCAATGAGGATATAGAAAAGGGGAAGATAGATGAAAAGAGCCGGAACAGCATTTTCCGGTCCGATATCCTCCTGGTGGATATTATGTATGGAGTGTTAAGAGAATACGTTTCAGATAACATTGTCCCTGGCAGGATAAAGGCATACTCTCTACGTTTATCGCCGATAGATGACAAAAGCAAAGGATTGATTTTTGACCCACAGGTGCTGAGGTACTCCGCTTTTCCAACAAAAGAGAATATAAAAAACCTCCTTCTTTATACTCTTAAAAAAGATTGCGGTTTTGATGTCCAATATGAAAAACCTATACGACTTCCCAAAGCAGGGATTTTCCATCCAGATGCTGACAAAATATTCACTGGTTTTGATAAATACCTAAAGTGGTATAAAGATAAAGGCCTGTATAAGAAAGACGGATTCTGGGTTGGGATAACTGATTATTCCCGGTATGCAGCTCCTCATGAAGTTGGTGACATAACCAAATCACTGGTTCGACTCTTGGAAAGAAACAAAATTAACGTGCTTCCCGTTTATGGCTATCCTGATCATAGAGGGTTAGAACAATTTCTTTTTGATCACGAGGGCAAAAGCCGGGTCGATATTCTCTGCGGACTTTCTTTCAAGCTTGTTCCTGTACTGGATGCCGGAATAAAAAAGAATTTAAACCGGCTCGGTGTTCCGTTTTTAAATGCCATACGGGTTTCACGTCCTATTTCTAAATGGAAAAAGTCTCCTCAGGGACTCGGATTAATAGAAATAACAACTCGTATCTACAGGCCTGAATTTAACGGATTGATTGAACCATCAGTATTAGGTGGCCTGGCAACTTACACAGAAACACGTTCCGGCAAGGCGGTCTATATATATGAGCCTGTTATCAAAAATATCAGGTTTTTCATCAAGAGAATAAAGGCATGGAGAAATCTTCAAACCAAATCAAATAAGGATAAAAAAATAGCTGTTATTTATTACAATCACTCACCGGGCAAACAAAATGTAGGGGCGAGTTACCTCAACGTCTTTAGAAGCTTGCAGGAAATTTTAACGAGATTGCAAGAGGAGGGATATACTATCAAAGGAGGTCTCCCCTCAGAAGAAAATATTAAGTCTTTAGTCCTTCAAAGCGGCCGCAACATCGGCTCCTGGGCCCCCGGGGAACTTAAAAACCTGCTAACAACTGGAAATATTATTCGTGTACCGGTTTCTAAATACAAGAAATGGTACGAAACTCTTCCTGAAGACTATAAGAAAAAGGTGGAAGAACAATGGGGAATACCTGAAAGTTCGAATATTATGATAAAAGACAATGAAATTATTATTCCATGTGTAGAGTTGGGAAACATAATTCTTCTGCCCCAGCCTACAAGAGGCTGGGGAGATGACCCCATGAAAATGTATCACTCTCCCCTGGTTTGGCCTCATCATCAATATACTGCATTTTATCTCTGGCTGAAAAAAGAGTTTCAGGCGGACGCTGTTATTCATCTGGGCCGACACGGCACTCATGAATGGCTCCCGGGTAAACAAAACGGGCTTAGTCTTTCATGTCCCCCTGAGGTTTTGATCCAGGATTTACCTAATATTTATCCGTATATAATGGATGGCATAGGAGAAGGTTTACAGGCAAAGCGTCGTGGGAGAGGTGTGATTATTGATCATCTTACGCCTGTTTTCAAGAAAGGCGGACTTTTTATGGAGTACAGGAAGCTGTCCGGGCTCATCGAATCATATAATGTTGCGCTGACAAAAAATGAAAAACTCGCAGCAGAGAAACGAAAACGTGTTGAAAGTCTGATAAAAAAATTGGGCGTTGACAGTGATCTTGACATAAAAGAGATCAATGAAGATGCTATTGAGCATGTTGAACACTATCTTATCGAAATCGCTGAATCCCTTGTGCCTTATGGCTTGCACTCATTTGGTCTATCGCCTGAAAAAAACGGGTTGGAAGAAATGGCATCTGCCATTATTAAGCAAAATGAAAAAATCAGTTTAGCTAAAATCAATGCCGGAATTAAGAAAAGCGGACCTCTTGAGATGGAACATCTAATTAACGCCCTTAAAGGAAAGTATGTCCCTGCCGGCCAGGGAAATGATCCCATTAGAAATCCCGACGCTATTCCCACTGGAAAAAATTTCTACGGGTTTGACCCCAAAAAGATACCGTCAAAAGAAGGATATACTCTTGGTAAAAGGACAGCGGAAGAAATGATAGAACGGTATTATAGAAAAAATGGGGAATATCCCGGTAAAATAGGGATTATACTCTGGAGCTGTGAGACTGAACGAAATGAAGGCGCAAATGAGGCAACAATTCTACATCTTTTGGGAATGAAACCGGTCTGGGATAAAAACGACAGGGTAACAGGAGTAAAGCCCATTCCCGGCGCAATACTGCAAAGGCCCAGGATTGATGTACACATTCAGGCCTCAGGTCTTTATAGAGATTCATTCCCGAATATTATCCTTTTGCTGGATAAAGCTGTGCGTGAGGCATCACAACTTAGGGATGTTGAAAATTTTATCGCAAAACATAGCAGTATTATAGAAAAGAGTCTTATGGAAAAAGGTTACAGTAAAAACGAAGCTGCCGGCTTAAGCAACGTAAGGATATTTTCTGCAAAACCAGGAAGCTATGGCACAAAACTTTCTGAAGTCATTCCAGACAGTGGTTTCTGGGAAAATGACCAGGAAATAGCAGATATTTTTATCAACCAGGTATCCTTCGCCTACGGAAAGGATATCTGGGGAAAACCCTTAAAAGCAGCTTATAAAAAGAATCTTGAAGATATAAATATTACGATTCACAGCCGGTCCAGCAACCTTTATATGACAATGGATAATGACGACGTTTTTCAATACCTGGGAGGACTTTCTCTTGCAGTGAAAAAGATCAGTGGCAAATACCCCGATGTTTTAATTTCTCAGCAGCAGGATAAAAATAATTCTTACATTGAAGGAATCGAAAAAACCATCGGCAAAGAGCTTCGGAGTCGTTATCTTAATCCCAAATGGATCGAAGGTATGAAAAATGAAAACTATGCAGGCGCACGAGAAATGGCGGATTTTATGGAAAATATGTGGGGCTGGCAGGTGACTATTCCGAGGGCCATTGATAAGACCAAGTGGGAACAGACCTACGAGGTTTATGTAGAGGATAAGTACGGCATGGAGCTTAAGGAGTTTTTCAACAAGGCGAATCCCTGGGCATATCAATCCATCGCCGCCCGGATGCTGGAGGCGATCCGAAAGGGTTACTGGAAAGCCGATGAAAAGATCAAAAGAAAGCTCGCCGTGGAATACGCCCTTAATGTCATTGAAAAGGGTGTGGCCTGCTGCCATCACACATGCAACAATCCGGTTCTCAGCCAGATGGTGGTAAATATCATCTCCCTGCCCGGGGTCATGTCGCCTGAGATGGTGGAAAAGTTCAAGATAGCCATCGAACAGGCCATGGGAAATGTCCTGGCCGAGCAGGTTAAGGCCGGAAAAGACCTGCAGAAAAAACTAAATGAGGGGTTCACCAAAAGACCACAATCATCGGATAAACAGGTGGCCCGGGCCCATCCGGATCAACAGAAAGAAGTTTAAAACACGGGGGCCGGGTCAAACGTAGTTAAAGGGTACAAGATGGAAGAGATAAAGACAAAGGATGAGACCACCGACATATCCT
>JAUWOH010000417.1 GCA_030612225.1 Desulfobacteraceae bacterium | reverse complement strand
TTCTAAAACTGTTATATCCTCAGCACCAAATTGTTTTTCCTTATCAACGCAGGCCAGACCTATTACACCCAAAACTCGCGAATCTGATTTTAATGGAATTCCTACTGATGCATAGAGACTGTCAAGAGAGCTGTCCGGCAGGCGATCATTCCATAAGCTGTAGTCATCCACAACCATCGGCTCCTCTGTCTTCCAGATTATACCGCCCAGCCCCTCGCCAAGCTTTACCCTTCTGCCCAACTGGCTGTTAAAAAAGCCCATCCCTACCCGCATCTCCATTTCATTCTCACCGGGTTCGAGCAGATAAATAAAACCGTGTTCAGTTCCGGTCAGTGATGCCGCCCGATTTAAGACGGACTCCAGCAGCTCCTTCCTGTCCAGTCGGTTGATCAAGCTAACTGATGTTTCATGCAAAGCCGTAAGGTATTCATTCTGTCTCCGGGAAGATTTCTCGGATTCGTCAAGCCTCAAAACTTCCCTTTCCAGCTTTCTGATCCTGCTTTGCATTTCTTCATATGTCGGTTCGTCATTCATAAAGGATCATCTCCCGATTAGATGTAGTTAATTAAGGCCAAATAAATTAGTTATCTCCAATTGAACAGATGTTATCCCAGAGGGGTCAAGGGGTCCAGGATTCAAGGGTTCGAGTGATCCGCCATAGAACAGGCGGATAAAAATGCTAAAGAATTAAAAAAAGGTGAATTGGATTCACTAAAAAAAGACATAGCAGAAATCAAAAGAATATTAAAAGCGCTGATAAAGTCTTTAGAAAACAAACCCTTGAATCCTTGAACCCTGGAATCCTTGAACCCTCTTCTCCAACTAAATAGGAGAAGAACCTCATATAATAACCATTTTTTTCACAGTATTGACGATCTCTTCGGGATCATCCATGACTTGAAGGATATCAATATCTTCAGGCGATATTCTGCTTTCTTTAAGCAAACGGGATGTTATCCATTCTTTGAGCCCGCTCCAGTAGTCAGAATCTACCAAAATTATGGGGAAAGGCTTTATACGCCGGGTTTGAACCAGCGTTACCGACTCAAATAGTTCATCAAGAGTGCCAAAACCTCCGGGCATAATAATATAGGCAAAGGCATATTTAACAAACATCACCTTGCGAATAAAAAAATAATTGAAATCCAGGTTAATATTCGAATATTTATTCGGCTCTTGCTCAAAGGGAAGGACGATATTAAGTCCGACAGAAGTGCCTCCGGCTTCAGTTGCTCCTTTATTCGCAGCTTCCATGACGCCGCCGCCCCCACCGGTAATAACGGCAAAGTTGTTTTTTGCAAAAAGAGCGGCAATCTTTTCAGCTTTTTTGTATACCGGATCATCCGGTTTTGTTCTGGCGGATCCGAAAATAGTTACTGCAGGCCCTATATCATGCAGATTATCAACTCCATCTACAAATTCACCCATGATTTTAAACAAACGCCATGATTCACCGATTTTAAAGTCGTCAATAAGAAATTGTTTTTCCATTTTTTTCCTTAAATGTATTCGTTCACATGTTCAGACCTGCCCACCAGTACGGCAGGCGGGGTTCATCTCATAGCCGCAAGGTTAAGAAATTGAATGATAAAATCAGCCGGATTTAACTTGTTTTTTAAATTGGCAATTCGCAATTAACTATTCACAATTCACAATTTGATTTTAACAAATACATTTTGAAGACAAATAATTGTCAATTGTGAATTGTAAATTGATAATTGATAATGATAATAGTCCATTTTTCTCTTAACCTGACGGCTATAGGGTTCACCACCCAAGGTTACTCTTCTTCCTTACCGGCATACAGCCGATATTTTAAACCTTTCATCCTTTTCCGTTATACCCGATCAGGATCTTACCTTCTTCAACAATGACCGGAACTTTGCGTTTTCCGCTGGAATACTTCAGCATGGTATCAAGTTTGTCAGACTGAGATAATACATCAAAATATTCCACTTCCTTGCCTGCTTTTGCATAAGCTTCACGAGCAGCAATAGTAAATGGTCAAGTGTTTTTCCCGAATATCAGTATTTTATCTTGCATTATTTGTACCTCCTCGATTTGCTACTAAAGACCTTGTAAGCGTTCACGGAACGTTGAAATTATAAAATAGAAATTGGATATTTGGCCTCCCGAATTTCTACTTTCTAATTTCCCCGCTTTCCTTTCGTTAAAGACGTGATCTACGCTTCGCTCCGACAAGATTCAAGCCGTGAACGGCTACAAAGCTTCTAATAACAAGATTTTTTATCAACAGCTTATCGTTTTGTCAACGATTTCAGATTGACATATACCCTGTCTATTGATAGTTTGAGAATTATGGACAAACTGAACATAGAATTTTCAAAGGAAGTTGTTATTGTAAACGAACTTGGCCTTCACGCACGGTCGGCAGCTAAAATAGCGAAACTTGCACAAAATGCGAAATCGACAATATGGTTGATAAAGGACAACGAAAAGGCTGACGCTTCAAGTATCATTGATATACTTACACTTGCCTGCCCAAAAGGTTCAAGGATAGCACTGTCTGCTGACAGTCAGTCGGATATTGATATTATTAATAACATCACAGCACTGGTAGAAAGAGGTTTTGAGGAATAAACCGATATGTCATACAGTAATACAGGTGAAATAAGACTGCATGGAATAGGTGCTTCCCCTGGGATATCCATAGGAAAGGCTTACCTTGTAGATAAAGAAGGTGTGGATGTTGTTGAGAAATATCTCATCAGGGAAAAGCGGCTAAAAAATGAAATAAACCGTTTTAAAGCAGCAGTAAAAAAATCAAAGGATGAACTTAATGCAATTATAGACGACACACCAGAAGAACTGCGGCAGCATGCCTCTATTCTTGAAGCCCAGAAGGTGCTTCTTAAAGACAAAATGTTTTATGGAAAAACCATAGAAATAATAAAAAGTGAACGGGTTAACGCTGAGTGGGCACTTAAGAAAGCTGTGTCAAGTATAAAATCGATGTTTAGAAAGCTACCGGATTCCTATCTGAAGGAAAGGGTGGAGGATATTGGTCATGCTTCCGATCTTATTATGAGGAATCTTGTCGGGGCAAAACAGGTAAACATCGGAGAAATTTATAAGCGGGTAATACTTGTAGCACACAATCTTTCCCCTGCAGAAACAAGCCAGATACAAT
>JAUWOH010000077.1 GCA_030612225.1 Desulfobacteraceae bacterium | reverse complement strand
TTATTCGCCAAAAGGAAACCCTAATATTATGGACCTCAATGAAAAGAAAACAATGTACAGGCTGTAGTTACGTCTATCCACTCTTACTTTTTTAGGGTAATATCCTGGCGGTTGTAGCTGCTGTGAAAATCGGTGTTTAATAAGTTCTTGTAATTCCTTTTTCTTCATTACTGTTCCTTCAATATGTCAATATTCCCCTGCGGTCTGAAATCTTCACTCGCATTTTAGATATTGCATTCCAGAAGTTAGCAAGGTGTCCCCCGATTCTATCGGAAAGCCCTGTTTTTCAGGACGGACTAATTATTTCCCAGTGGCCGGCTCTTCTGCTGCCTGCTCTTTTGAGAACCCCTTTACTTTTTAACTTATTGACATATTCTATCACTGTATTCCTGCTGATGGATAGATTTGTTGCGATATTTTCAAAGGTAGTACGATTATCTGCCTGTATCTGCTTAAAGATTTTATCCTCAAGCCCCGTTAAATAAACATCTTGATCTTCGGCTTTTATGGGGGTCTTTGTAGGGGTCTTTGTGGGGGTATGGCGCATCTCCACCTTAAAAAAGTCACCTGTTTCGGTTATGCTACAAGAAACGCCGGGATAATCCGTCAGCATTTTTCGAATTCGTATAAAACCTGTCCCATATTTTTCGATATCTCCCATCAGGTAGAACGATTCTGCAAGCAGCTTGTTGCGGATGGACGACACGTAATCATTCCGTTCAAGGTCTTCAATGGTCAGATTGCCGTAAATTCTTCCCGGATTGGTAAATACAATCCTGTCGTCAAAAATTTTAATGACGATATCTGATGAATGCTTATAATCACGGTGAACAACAGAATTTAAAAGCAACTCACGAATAGCCTCCAGCGGGTATTGCCACTTTTCCTTCCGCTTCAGGCTCCCATCGAACCGGTAGGAAAGACTGATATGCTTCTTTATAAAGACCATGGTTTCATCAAGAGCGACGAGAAGTGGATCTTTTATCAACAGATCATCAATAATCGTATCTTCGGATTTAAACCTTCCGATATGAATGGAATAACCGTGGTTGCCAAAGAGCAGCATGGCAGCCAGAGTCGGCTTACCGGCTTGGACTAATTTTAGTTTTGTCAGGTTAGTCAGCAGGTCATCTTGAAGATTAATCCGACCTCCTGAGTTTGTTGCTTCAATAAATCGTTCCAGCAGGGCGTTATCCAATGAAGACAGGTTTTCTTTCAGCGGACAGGCATCATAAGAGACACTTAGACTCTGCTGCTGCAGGTCCACAATTTCATCCGGTGAGAGCAGGTGATTGCTGTTCTTAACCCGTTTGTAATAACGGTTCTTAAAGGAGACAGGTTTTACTGGATACTCACTTATTTCGAATACCAGAACAGTCTTTCCATCAATCTCATGCTCATCAACGTTGGACATAATTTGAGGATAGGTAGCAACCTTGATATCATTTAGATGACGTTGCATTGTTTCCGGGGAAACTTCGACACCGCATACACGTCCTTTGCTATCTACGCCGACGATGACCTTACCACCCTTTGTGTTGGCAAATGCCACCAGAGATATGATGGCCTCCTTGTTGAACCCAGCTTTGAATTCAACGGTTTCAGATTCGCCAGCCTTTAGCAATTTTGTGATATCCATATTTCACCTTAAATCGCCTTTTAAATTCCGTCCAAGCGGTTTCGCAGTCTTTTTTTGCAGCAACTGATTCACAACATCAGCCTCAGATTCATCAAATTCCTGGAAACATCTTTTGCAGGTCTTCAATTAAAGCTTCTACCACCGGAATGCCCTAAGCCTCGTTTAAACTCAAGCCGCTCCCACTCCACAGGGAGACCCTATAGTACTTTATGCATGTCGAATTTAAACTTTCCCTTGTTTGATAAGTTCTTGTAATTACTTTTTCTTCATTACTGTACCTTCAATATGCTGACACCCTTTTGCGGCTTGGAATATTCGCTCGTGTTATTTAGATATTGCATTCCCGAAATTAGGAGACAAATTGTCAATAATTTAGTATTGTGTCCCCGGAATTAGTGGTCCCCGGAATTAGTATGTCCCCGGAATTCGGAATTTCCCTTCCATGTACTGGCAGGTCAGTTCAATCCTTATAGGTTATGCGAAAATTGTCCTATGTCAAGGGCTGACCCCATTGCCCCGCGGTCAGGCTGACCCGATTTTTATCTTTTATTTTTAAAATTTTGCTGTATATCTGGTAAACACCCAACCAATTAAGACCTCTTCTTCATATGTGATTTTTACTTGGATCCAGTTCTTCTTTTTGCTAACAACTTCTACAATCTGTCCGATCTCTAATTCATCAATGACCTGAGAGTTTGTCGAGTTTTTTTGCCTGAGCCTTACATTGGTGCCTGTAATGAACCTTAAGCTTGAAACATCAACACCAAATGATGATGCAGGCACCTGCTTTATTTCTTTGACAATCTCTTTACTTGTTTTGTCTGATGTAGCGATGATCTCTTGTATATATGGATTTAAAACCTGTGAAATCACATTATTGACTTGGGGTAAGAAAAATTGAAGAAAAATGAATATGATAACCGCCTGAATGACCGGAGGGATTTTCATGAAAAATGAAAGAAATTCATTCTCGTTTACAGCGTTGGTCAGAGGCGCAATAGATTGTGTAAATTCTTCTTGTTCAATTGCAAGGTGATCAGGGTCGAGGTCTTTCCATGAGTGATTTGATTCAATAATCTGTTCTAAAATGTTCGGTTTGGCCAAAAAAGCTCCAATACCTTGCATCTGTCTAGAAATATCATGAAATTTAGATATGTTATTTAATGTCTTTGTATAATTTACTGACTCCATCATTTTTTGTATCGAGTCAGTATAATTTAATGATGATATAGCTTTTTGAATTGAATTTGTAAAATCCATGGACTTCATCATGCGCTGCAAAGAGTCGTCAACCCTTACCGAAGCCAAAGCCGCCTGAATTGTCTTTGTATGGTTCATTGACTCCATCATTTTTTGTAAGGAGTCATTGTAGCTTATTGATGATATAGCTTTTTGAATTGAACTTGTGAAATCCATGGATTTCATCATGCGTTGCACAGAGTCATCAACCCTTACCGAAGCCAAAGCCGCCTGAATTGTCCTTGTTGAGTTCATCATCTCTGACATTCGTTGGATAGAATCGAAGTGATGCATTGCTCTCATAGATCGTTCAAATGAACTTATTGAATTCAATGATTTCATCATGTTGTATATTGTGTTTGTGTAATTCATTTTTTAGCTAACGCCGCAAATAACCGGCAAATAAAGACGCAGAGCGTAGCGGCGCACCTTTATTTGCCCGAGTTAAATTGCTTTGTTATGCACCGATACTTCCTTTAAGTTGAACTATTCAAATTTAAAATTTCATTCATGATATTCCTGAAGTCATCCGGGGGCTCTTTTATTCTGCTAACCAAAAGATTCTTGAAGTGTTCATATCGGATATTATGTTGCGAACAAAATGCTCTGATTAGTGCCCTACCTTTACACTTGGATTTCCATGTTCCATCTTTGATTGATTTTTCCATTAATTTTTTTGAATCTTTTTTGACTAAATTGAAATCTGGCCTTTCAAACTCCTCAATTTCATTCACACTTCCTTTGTAAACTGAATCCCAAGCCTTTTTGGCAATTTTAGCAATACGAGCGTCTAAAATCGCTTTCGTGAAGGGATTTAAATGGTTTTCAGAAAGAATAAGTTCGCATAATTTAGCCTTTACTTGGTCAGCGTTATCATATGGCATCTTATCAGCCATCAAAACTTTTGTTACGTCATAAATAACCTGTTCATCTAACAGAAAATTTTCTATATGGTAGACATTTAACTTAAACAATCTCCCATCGGGTGGCGGATCAATAGATCTTTCAATATCGCCATCGATAATAGAATAATAATCCTGAAATCCAATATTAGAGCTCAATAAACAATTAACCTGCTCTGCTGTCTTTCGTACAGTTGCGGAATTACCTGCTGGAACAAAGCTAACATTATATTTCCCAGGGGGATAAAAATGTTCATAAATATATCGATCAGTAGAAGATTCTTCACCTTCAATAAAAATAATTCTCTGATTAAAACTTATTAGTCCCCTTGAGCCCATCACATCTGAAAGTGCTTCGTGTAAAATATCATCATTACTCACACGAACTAATTGGTTTGTTCTGTTATTAAGCGGTTCTTTCAATACGGTGTAGAGCGATTCTGAGCCAGCTGAGATCATCATTTCAGGTGAATGGGTTGTAAGCCAAAGCTGGTTTGTATTACTAAAGCTTTTTAAAATTTCAAGGTATCTTCGTTCAAGGTCTGGATGTAGATGCGCATCTGCTTCATCGAACAGGATTACTGCACCTTCTGGTTTAAGTTGATGAAAACGGATGAAGGTGTTCAAGATTTCCTTTTCTCCCCCGCTAAGGTCATCGATATCAATGTCTCCTCTGGGTGTGCGTATAATATATTTGAAGGGAGAGGAATCAATCCTAACATCCACAAATTCCATAGGAGCAAAAAAGTTGTTAAAAAAATCCCGAATTTCTTTTAGTGAATCTGGGAATTGGGGATTGCCAGAACGGTGTGAGGCAAGCATGTCTTGAGCATCTCCCATAACGAGCGAAGCTAAATATTCTTTGGTAAATTGAAACTTTGAAGTTCCGAGTTGACCAAGCGTTTGCTTAAATCGCTCATCACTGAGTGCAGATGCGTCCCAAGTTGACAGCTGCTTTTTTTGTGTAATCCTATGCGCATCAATATAGTCAAAAAAACCAGGTGACTGTTTGTATTTCCGTGAATACCAGCCAAGCAGATTTTTAGTTACTGCTGAACGTTTAGGAACTCGTGCTCTACCACCGGATTGAATCTCAATAATAATTTCATCGTTTTCTGGACATTCTTGTTTGTAATGTTCCTGATACCAATCACGTTCACGCGGGCTAAATTGAAGGCTCATTGTGATTTTCGCCATTTCAGCATCTGCCGAAACGGAACGAGGATCAGCCTGAAAACCACCATACGGCGCAGCATGTTCTTTCGCTGTCATTAATGCATTCAAAAGAGCACTTTTCCCACACCCGTTCCCACCACAAATAACCATAAAATCAGGAGGATTTTCACATTCTGCAAGACGGATGTTACGGAAATTTTCGATTCTAAAGTAAGTTATCCTCATTCAATTCACCAATAATAGGGTTGTAGTTAGCATCGGTTTAAAACAACCAAAGGTTTTTAATTTTTATATACCTTAGCATAATCGCGGTGCTGACCGACACCGTGGGCCGCACAAGCAAACGGAGTTTGATTGTGCGGTTCACGGTGTCCGGTCAAGCACCTTGTTCAGGCGCGTAGCGATGGGACAAGGGGCTGGACGCAGTCAGCACCGCGATTCACGGCGGCGCAGCCGCCGTGAACGCGGAGTTGAGGAGCTACACCGAAGGGTGTTGTCTGTCTCGAACTCCTGGTTCTCCCCGCCTGCGGCGCCACACCTATTGCTCCTCAACTCCGCGTTCGCGCCGCCGCAGGCGGGGCGAACCAGTTATTGAGCGGATATGGATATCATCGCCTTTGTAATGATATCCGCCTTTTTAAATGTAGGAAGGGTTATGTTCCCCGCCCCTTGTGGTTTGTTGGACCACATCTTAAATATTCACTATTTTAAACTAAACAGCCGTAATACCATTACTTAATATTTAATATCCGCGCTTCTTTTATTTACTCTCCAGTATCGGTTTTAAAATATCCGGGCTTTTTTCTGTAAAGCTGTTCATTCGTTTTACAATCTCGCTGTCAGGGTTTGACCAGCGTTTGTGGAGTTCTTCAATTACCGTTTCTTTTTGCTCGTCCGGCAACTGCTCAAAATCGTCTTCGCCCAATGCCTCTTTTAAATCCTGCTCTACAAATTTCAGGATGTCGATTTCTCGTTCTTTCATGTAGTCGGGGAAGTAGAGTTCGAGGCATTCAGGGGACAGCATATCTATTTTTCGAAGAAAAGAGACAAGAATATGTATACTGTTTGAATGCATAAGTAATATTTAAGAGAGAGCCTCCTCATGGTAGTATAGTCTAAAATCTGCTGAGCCTGACGACAGGTCGGCTTAGACACAAAACCACAAGGAGGCATAGACATGACAAGATATTATTATATAGGCATGGACATACACAAGAAGATAATTGCATATTACATCAAAAGAGAAGATGGACAGATCGTGAATCGTGGCAAGATCGTGGCTAATCGTGTTGCTTTGCGCGAATGGGCATTGAAACTCCGGCAACCCTGGATAGGCGCTATGGAGGCAACAATGTTCACCGGCTGGATTTATGATTTTCTAAAACCCTATGCCCTGGAGTTAAAGGTAGCTCATCCGGAGATGCTTAAAGCGATCACCGCCTCCAAAAAAAAGAACGACAAGGAGGATGCCGAAAAGATTGCCGACCTTTTGCGCTGCAATCTCCTGCCGGAATGTTATATGGCATCGGAGAAGATACGGGAACTGCGCCGAATATTACGTTATCGTAATCTGGTTGTGCGAGAAGCAGTCAAGATGAAAAATAAAATATCAGGTCTTCTGATGGAAGTAGGTGCGATCTATAGCAAGAAACATTTGCACGGGAAACGATACTTTGCCGATCTACTGGAAAAGGTTGAAGACGTGCCTGATTCGGTGATCAATTTGTTGAGCCTGAGCCGAACTAATCTTGAGATGTTTGATCAGGTTCAAAAACGATTGATAAATGTGCTTCACAATCATTCAGAGATTCGGGATCGAGTTCAACGGTTAATGAGTATTCCCGGTATAGGAGAGATAACGGCATTAACCTGGGTACTGGAGATCGGTGATTCGGGACGGTTTAATAAGACAGGACAGGCTATCAGCTACTGTGGTTTGTGCAGTGCGCAGAAAGAATCTGCAGGCAAAAGCTATCGCGGACCTATTTCCAAACAGCGTAACAAACACCTTCAAACCATATTGATCGAAGCGGCTAAATTAGCGCCATTCTGGAATCCTGAACTGGCTGAGGTTCATGCGCGGGAGAGTGAAAGAGGTAATCACAATCGGGCTACATTAGCAGTAGCACGAAAGCTGGTAGCCTATATGTTAGCAGTAGATAAAAGACAGACCGATTTTGAAATCAGGATTACGAGTAAAGCTGCCTGAGAGGAGTAACCATTACATAACATCGCTTTTATTATTGATCTTCCCGCCGGGCCTTCCATTCTGGGGACTGTGCAAGCGGACAATAAAATCCGCAAGGCGCCGATTATACTGTTTCAAGGCCGGTGGGTTTAGCCCAAACTCAATCTTCTGTGATGGCAGATAGGCAAATCTGGGAAATCCTCCCATCTGCCTGAGACAGCAAATAGATGTCTGGCTACGACTTGGTTGTGAGCCTCTGGAGTATGATTAAAAAGATCGAAGAACAATGCGATGTGTAATATCCGGAGAATATGATATCCTGAAAAAAGGAAGAAAAACCTCCGTTTTTTTCTTGACTTTACTTATCATGGATGTCCCCTGAATTCCTTCATTATCGTTCCCTTAAAATGTCAACATTTTCCTGCTGCCTGAAATATTCGGCCGCACTTTAGATATTGCATTTCCGAAATTAGTAAGGTGTCCCCCAAATTAGCCCCCCGAATTAGCCGTTACTTAATATTTAAGATGCGATCCCTCCTTCTCCCTTACCCCCTGCTGCCCTATGTGTTAGCCCATAATTTTTAAACACCATTTTTAACTAATTCCGCATCCAGTTTTGAATTAAAGTTTAAGTTAGCCTCCCTCAACTGGTTGAAATAATAATCATAATCTTCTGGTGTCAAAAAATTAAAATAATATTTCAATTTACTTTGCTGTTCATTCAATGTGTCAAAATGTTTTTTCGCTGCCTTGTATTTGGCTTTATTTTCATCAGACGGGTCACGTATTTCCTCATCACCTTTGATTTCAACTACCAAAATATTTTTATTTGTTTTGATAAAGAAGTCAGGATTAAAACGGCCACGTTTCGGATGTTCGCCTTTTTTCCACGAATACTCGATAGGATAAAAATCCTGATCTGTAGATTTTAACCAACTATCAACTACTTTTGAATTTTCATGCTTAATCAGTTCTCGAACAAATAGTCGTTCTGGTTTATGATCGGCAATGACAATGTTCAAAGGTGTTTTAAAGTTATAGGTATTGTCAATTTTTTCCATTGCTGATCTTGGTAATGTTTCATCTTCATCAATTTCATTTAAAAAATTAACACTCTCCTCATCACTTAATTTTTTTGATAAGTCATCCCAAAATATGGTGGCCTCGGCTCTTTTAATAGAAGCGAACCCAACGCTGTTGCGATTTCTGTCACGAGTTTTTATTTCTATTAGCGCTTTCGGAGACATTCTGTAACGAACTGCTTTAGCGGCAGGGCGATGGATAACGCCAAAAGCCTGATATATATTTTGTCTGTTTTCCTTGCTGACCTGATTGCCTTTTTCCTCAATACGATTCAAAGAGTTTGTGATCAGTTTTTTTAACCACTGAAGGTCATATTTGTCAGAATAATTTGTGGGATCTTCTGTTTCGGCTGTTTCCATATCAATAGATTTAAAACGGTTTTGCAATTGCTCTGCAATTTCATCAATTGAAAACATTTCATATTTGATCAGTGTTTTCTTTTTACGGCTTTCACCAGTTATTGCACGAACATATTCTGTTTCTCGCTCCAACGCTGGCGCCTGGCGAATCAGCGTGATAAACCCTTTGGTAAATTCGTATTCTTTTTTTTGCGGGTATTCTTCTGTTTCTGTCAGTTTAGCGTAATCAATATTATGTATGCTGAAATGGAAAGGCTGTTCTTTCTCAACTGGATACGAGTAAATACGTTTTCCAATCTCCAGAACTTCGTCAACCAAATGCTTTATCCTGCCAGACCAGCGATCGTGGTTGAAAACAGTAACTACAGGTTTTTGTCCTAAATAAACTTCTGGAATCCGCAAACCTCTTCCAAGCACCTGCGCAATAAGCAATTTACTATTAAATGCCCTTTCTTCATGTGGGACAATCTGAAATACATTTTTTACATCCCATCCCTCTGTCAGCATACTTACAGAAGTGATCCACTCGACAGGGCTGTCCTTTCTGTCAACATCAGCCAGTTTTCGTAAATTATTTTTATGCTTAGGTGAAGATGTAACCTCCAGAATCTTTTTGCCGGCATCTTCATCAGAAATACATTCCATTTCAGCGATTCTACGAATGAGATAATCGGTTAATTTATTACAAGCCCTGATATCTTTGGTTATAAGAATCGTAAGCGGTTTTAACAAACGATATTTTGTATTCTTATTCTCAATGTGATTATCATAAATTTTTTGGAATTTTTCATCCTGCGTGTTCGATGTGTCCTCAGCAACATAATCGATGCTTTTAACAAAACTATCTTCAATAGCCTCACGCAAAGAATAGCGGGAGATGACATCTGTAAAATATTCATCCTCGATATAACAAGTGCCTGACAAACCAACGACATATTTAAAACCAAACTCACCGTCAATCAGAAACTCTTTCCATTTTTTAAATGATTTACCTGTTTGATTATAGACATGATGGGTCTCATCATTAATGACAATTGTCCGTTTGCCTTTTCCCACAAGACTTTCACGAATTGATGATTTTACGTGTTCATAAAGAGCGTGGCAATTCTCAACACAAATTGTCCCCGTTGTAATACTTTCTGTAGCATTAATAATGTGCGGATTTTTGATTGCAGCATTATCGGGTAACAAATTCCGAAATGCTTCATCTCCTGAAAGCAATTTAAATTTTTCCATCAGTCCGTCTTCAATCGTAGTGGACGGACAAACAACCAGCACATGATCTACTGCGCCTTCCGCAAGCATAATGCGGGCAATACCATAAATTACATAACTTTTGCCAGTTCCAGTTGCCAAATCAAGTGAACAGGATAGTTTATTCGGAAATTGCAGATGCTTTTTATATTGCTCAAAGGAACCATACAATGTTTGCAGATTTACATTGGAATGGTAATTTCCCTCCGCCAATTGAGACAGATTATTATAATTTCCACCCAGCAAATATAAAAGCGTATTTCTGATGGCTTCTTTCTGATATTCCCGTTCACCGCACAATGCGTCCAAAAAGCCTTCATATTTGTTAGTATCAAAAATAGAGGGGTCCACACTTTTACTGACACGCAATACAAGATCCCGGTTGAGAACTCGTTGATGTTCTAACATATCATTTGTCCCCTACCTGAACTTGTTTTGAAACCGAGAAATCTTCTATTCCTTTAATTTCACGATACTCGTTGCCGTAAATATCAAGATAAATGATCATTATCTGTTTTTTGATTTCTTCCACAGGCAAAAACACTTTCCAACTTTTTTTTTCGATTTCGCTGGCATAATAGACCTTATCCAGATTGAAAATGTCGCCATCATAATTGAAATCCACCATAATCATGGACAGCGATTCCCTGTTTCCCAACTGACTTGCACCTTTAAGCATAGCTTCACTTTTAAAGGCGCTGATTTTTATAGTTGCATATTCAAACGATTGATTTTTCGGCTTCTCTATAGAATATTTGCAGTTCACTTTAGGTGTGCGGATAAAATCGAATCCCACGGCATCCACTGTATCGTTTACCTGGCTTTCATCAATGGGTTGTTTGATGGCTTCAAAATCCCGATTATGCAATTCGTTAATAATTGAATAAGGGATGCGCAGGATATAATATCGCACCAATCCTTTTTCGATATAGTCCTCTAAAAACATCCCGCTAGCGGCAGGGGCAATGATAATAAATTGTTTGCCAACTTTTGAGCCAAGCATGGC
>JAUWOH010000361.1 GCA_030612225.1 Desulfobacteraceae bacterium | reverse complement strand
TGAATCGAATACCCTTTATTTTGCTATGAAAACGAAAGCATTTAAAGCAGGTCAGCCTGTTTTTGAACAAGGTCAAATCGATTCAAGTATGTATTTTATTAAAAGTGGCCGATTTCAAATGGTATATTATGATCGTTTCGGACTGCAGGAAGCGGTTTTAAAGGAGTTGAAACCCGGTGACATCGTAAATAATGATGCGTTTTTTTCTTTTACAGTATGTACTACTTCTCTTGTTGCTGTCACTAATGCGGAAGTGTCTTTTCTGGAAAAAAATATCCTGACCGAGTGGGAGGGAAAATATCCCGGTATTGAAAATAAACTTAGAGTTTTTTCCAGCTTGTTTGAAAAAGTGGGCGATTTGATACAAAAATCAGGGCTGCAATTAAGAGGGCATAAGCGGGTAAAAATATCTCGCAATGCCATGGTTCAACCTTTAGACAATTCCGGGAAACCGCTAAGGAGTCCTCATAAGGTATCCCTTTTTGATATTTCGGCAGGCGGTGTCAGTTACGGGTTTAAGCTTAATAAAAAAGAAGATGCCAGGCAATTGTTAGACTCCTGGATAAACCTTCAAACAGTTTATCAAAACCAGACAGGCAAACACAAGATTAACTGTAACGGTAAGATAGTTGCAGTTCACCTTCAGCCCTTTGATGAAAGCAGCGTTCATGTTCAATTTGAAGAACTTCTGGGGGAACAGATTATAATTGATATTGGGCGGGAAGCCCTTCCTGCAGAATAGAAAGATAATGATGCAAAAATATCTTAAAGCCTTTTACCTGATTATTTTCACGGCCTGCCTGATCCTGAATTCCACCGGTTGCCAGATAGCCCCTTTGATGGGCACACCTGTTGTGTCTGAAGGACTAAAAGACGGTGTTTATGAGGGAGAATACAGGAAGGGAATTAATAAAGCCGTTGTAAAGGTCACAATTACAGACAGCAGGATAGCCGAAATCGAACTGGTAAAGCATAACGCCTCATGGATAGGCAAAAAGGCGAACGAGACTATTCCCAGAAAAATCGTTGAGCATCAGTCCACACGAGTTGATGCAGTTTCAGGGGCAACAAACAGTAGTAGAGTAATAATGAATGCCGTGCACAAGGCAGTCGAAAAGGCCTATAAATAGGGTAAGGGTTCACGGGTTCAGGGTTCACCGTTCAGGGCTACCATTGCTTGCAGGCTGTAAGTACTTAATGAAACTCAGCTTGACCCAACGCCAGGTAAAATTCACTCTATAGGTCTTAATATAATTCCATGTGGTGAACCTTTGAACTCTGAACCTTTGAACCCGCGAACGGTTACTAAAGAGGAGAAGTTTAGATGACGGATTTCAAATACCAGGAGATGTTTCCCATTGGGGAAGATACAACCGAATATCATCTGTTGACTCAAGAACATGTTTCATTAAAATCATTTGAAGACATTGAAATTCTAAAAATAGCTTCTGAGGGACTTGAGCTTCTCGCAGAGCAGGCTTTGACAGATGTATCCCATTTGCTGAGGCCTTCTCATTTAAAGCTGCTGGCAAAAATTTTAGATGATCCTAAAAGTTCTGAAAATGACAGATATGTAGCCCTTGAGATGTTGAAAAATGCTGTTATTTCAGCAGAGGGTGAGTTCCCCATGTGCCAGGATACAGGAACCGCCGTTGTATTAGGAAAAAAGGGACAGCAGGTGTGGACCGGCTTTTTAGATGAGGAAGCAATTTCAAAGGGAATTTTTAATGCTTATACAAAAAATAACCTTCGGTATTCTCAAAATGCGCCTCTGACAATGTATGATGAAAAAAACACAGGGTGCAATCTGCCTGCCCAGATCGAGCTTTACGCAACACAGGGTGATGATTACAAATTCCTTTTTATCGCAAAAGGTGGAGGGTCGGCCAACAAGACCTATTTATACCAGGAAACAAAGGCTACACTTACCCCGGAAAACCTTGTGAATTTCATGAAAGAAAAAATGAAAACCCTTGGCACGGCGGCGTGTCCTCCTTATCATCTCGCTTTTGTTGTGGGCGGAACTTCGGCAGAAGCAAATTTAAAAACAGTGAAACTGGCCAGTGCCGGATATCTGGACAATCTTCCCACAAAAGGTGGCGAATCAGGGCATGCATTCAGAGACAGGGGTCTTGAAGATGAAATCTTAAAAATTTCACAGCAGCTCGGAATCGGCGCACAGTTCGGCGGAAAATATTTTTGCCTTGATACGCGGGTGATACGGCTTCCCAGGCATGGCGCTTCCTGTCCTATGGGCATAGGCGTAAGCTGCAGTGCAGATCGGAATATAAAAGCCAAAATTACCAAAGAAGGTATTTACCTCGAAAAACTTGAAACAGATCCGGCAAAATATCTGCCTGAACCTGAAGAAAAAGCCGATGATGCTGTTCATATTGATTTAAATAAGCCCATGAATGAGATCCGGGCTGACCTTAGCAGATATCCGGTGGCCACACGCCTTTTACTGTCAGGAAAAATTGTTGTGGGGCGGGATATCGCCCATGCCAAACTAAAAGAGCGCCTGGACAAAGGAGATGGCCTGCCTCAATATATTAAAGATCACATCATCTATTATGCCGGCCCGGCAAAAACTCCCAAAGGATATGCTTCCGGTTCTTTCGGCCCGACAACAGCAGGGCGTATGGATCCATATGTGCCGATTTTCCAGGAACAGGGCGGCTCCATGGTTATGCTGGCTAAAGGAAACCGTTCAAAAGTTGTTACTCAATCATGTGAAAAATACGGAGGATTTTACCTTGGTTCCATAGGAGGGCCTGCTGCGAGACTAGGAAAAGAGTGCATTGCAAATGTTGAAACAATTGAATATTCAGAATTGGGCATGGAAGCCATATTTATGATTACCGTAAAAGATTTTCCCGCATTTATCCTTGTGGATGACAAAGGCAACGATTTTTTCGAGAATCTTCTATGATAAAGCTTTTTTCCTTTACAAACCATACCTGTTGAAATAATGAAAGTCCTTTGGTTCATAAAAACAAATTTCTAAGATTTTCAGGTCATAAGGATTCTATATTTCGTCTTCCTTAGTACATACATGCATTCTTAAACGTATAATGTTTTATTTTCACCGCAGAGCCGCAAAGCACGCAAAGAAACATTTTTTTATTGCTTTCCGCTGAGAGGGCGGAAAGCAAAAAGAATTCATCCCTACGGGAAAAATTAGTTTGATACAAAAACATATAGTTGCACGATATAAACGCTGATTGATTTTCCTTTGCCGTCCTCTCAACGGCAAAGGAAAAAACTTTAAACTCTGCGACCTCAGCGTCTTGAGCGAAGCGGGCGGTGAAAGAAATCTATATAAAATACGTTATCGAATTAACGAATTAGAGCACTTAGTGTCTTTATGGTTAAGCCTGTTTAAAAAAATTATCAATCAAACAATAAAGCAAATAATGAGGAGCAGTCCAATGGCAAAAAAAATGAAAACAATCGATGGAAATACAGCAGCGGCTCATGTGGGGTATGCAATGAGTGATGCTGCCGCCATTTATCCGATCACCCCTTCTTCAGGCATGGGAGAGATGTGCGATGAATGGGCAGCCGATGGCCTTAAAAACATATTCGGCCAGACCATGACGGTACGCCAGCTTCAGTCAGAAGCAGGAGCTGCAGCAGCCGTGCACGGCAGTCTTGCTGCAGGAGCCTTAACCACTACATTTACAGCTTCCCAGGGTCTTCTT
>JAUWOH010000472.1 GCA_030612225.1 Desulfobacteraceae bacterium | reverse complement strand
GCATATGATTTACTTCTGCTTTATAAGACCTGCTCTCTTAAGAACAAGAGCAGATCACGCTCATACGCTTCAAAGGTGTGAGCTCCTTGGTTGTTTACTACTTAAAAAATAATAAACCTCCAGGAGTATATCATTGTGCATGTACAAGTTCGTTTAAACGCGATTTTTTATGTTGCGAGATTTTTCGAAAATATCCATTAGCAAGTGTAACATGCTGTTATATATAGAAATATGTGATTGCTATGATTATGGCTATAAATATTGTTAATTCAATGGGTTAGGAAAACACACAACATAAGGGATGCTCATCAGTTTATAAGTTTGTAGCCTATGGTATCTTTAGAGGAACCATGATTGTAAAATAATGTTATAAAATGATGTACCTATAGTTCCGCATAGTTCGCGTCCTTGCCCGTAAATTACTTTCCCGGGTGGATCATCAGGTCCAGCTCCTATGGCAGTTTGTTGATTTGAAATTTCGCCCAGAGAGGCGGGTGATCGCTGATCTTTTTTTCCTCTCTTTTGGTGTTTTATCCTGAAAAGTATGGATCTCTCAGAATTTAAGGAAAGCCGCGATTCTTAAGTATATAGCAGATATCACAGGTTTCGGAAATTGTGTGATAGGTTGGAGGAATCACCGGTTTTGTAGCAGATTCCATAACCACAATATCTTGTATAGGCCGACAAAGGGAAGAGTGTGGATTATTAATGTCAGTCCACGTTTCATCGATCCGAGATCTTATTGAACAATAATAGCCGAAGTCCTCAGTTATGTTGACGTCGTGAATGCCAGATTAGGAAGTGATATCTGAGGTGCAAATATTAATTATTCAATCAAAACCAAGGCAAAATAGTTCCATCGGCCATGTGTCTCTTTTCTGGTATCAATCTCAAAGCCATTGTTTCGAGCTGTCCTAAAGACATCAATACCGCACGCTTCCATCATCGGTCTGATTCGGTTTTTTGCTTCCTCAGGTTTTTGAAGATCACACGGACCTTCGTCTTCTCCAGAAGGTCAGATTGCACCGGAGTTAGATTTTCCTCCAGAACCTGAAGGAAGCGCGGTCAGTGCAAATGCCTTGTAAAAGCCCATTTGATATGCCTCGCCCTCCAAACGAACTGCGACATCCGTTATCGCTTTTCCTTTCGGGCCATTCAATAGTATCGCTTTGGTATATTCACTTAAGACTTCTTTTGTTTCTTCGACACCCGGAGCGAATGGTGGATGATAGCCATCTTTGTTATAGAATGGACAACCATACAGGCACTTCCAACGGACCCATTTTTCTATGATGACTGTGCTGGTATCGATGATCTTTGCCTTCTCACACCCTAATGCATATGCTTTATCAACGACCTCCTCAATAGAAGGTATTGTTCTTTTGCCCAGAGTCTTTTATACCTTTTCGACACCATGTTTGATATCATTGGTAGTCTCTTGTTTATGTATTTTGGATTTTCCTGCCCGGAACAAAACGCCTTTGGTTTTAGGAGAACTATTAAAACCAGTTTCTCCAACAAGCTCAGGTTTCTCAAAGCCTATTTTTTCTAACAAAGCCAGGAAATCCATCCCTGGTATTGTACCGCCCTCTCATTGAAACCAATTGGCAAGACGAGCCTTGATGTCCTTTTGGACATTGCCTGAATCGACCTGATCTGCCATCATTAGCCGCCCTCCAGGTTTTAATACCCTAATTATTTCAGTCAATGCAGCTTCTTTGTCAGGAATTAAATTGATCACCCCGTTGGAAATCACCGCGTCAAATGTATCAACGGGATACGGCAATTTTTCGCCTGACGTTTTTTTAAAGCTTACATTTTTCAGATCGGTCATCATTAGATTATTTTCGGCTTGCTGAAGCATCTCCGGTACAATGTCCACCCCAACCACATTCCCAGTTGGTCCTGCCATC
Organism: Desulfobacteraceae bacterium; assembly: GCA_030612225.1. GTDB lineage: Bacteria > Desulfobacterota > Desulfobacteria > Desulfobacterales > JAUWMJ01 > JAUWMJ01. Next base: position 370 of record JAUWOH010000472.1, on the reverse strand, counting down.
ATCGAAGCCAAGATCGTGTCCACACCACCACCGCAGCCAATATCAAGAACCTGCTCACCTGTATTGATTTTTCCTAAAGAAAAAGGGTTCCCAACTCCACAGTAGGTAGCTGCGACAGCATCTGGTAGCTTGTCGATCAAAGTTTTATCATAATGGAGTGCCTTAAGCCCCTTTTTACCTGTCGGGTATTTGAACTGGCCTTCAGGGTTTTTTGCAACTTTAAGATATTTTTCACGAATTCCAGCTTCGATTTTTTCAAGATCTTCTGTGGTGATTTGAGAATCCATAGTTTTGCCCCCTTTTACGAAAAACTTAGAACTTAATATTCGGGATGCAGGGCCTTTTTAACTGCTGCCGAAAGTGCTTCCAT
>JAUWOH010000257.1 GCA_030612225.1 Desulfobacteraceae bacterium | reverse complement strand
CTGGAAGGATACGGATATGTCCGGCACGCTGCGCTCTGGGCAAAAAAAGTGCCTGTGGTATATACACCTTTTTTTGTTTTTCCTGCAAAAACAAAGCGCCAGTCAGGTTTTTTACCTCCGGAAATCGGATACTCCGACAGGTGGGGAGGCTCTTTTATCCAGCCTTTTTTCTGGGCTATTAATGAAAGTTCAGATGCTACGTTTTATGAACATTACATGCATCGCCGCGGGCATAAACTCGGCCTTGAATACCGATATGTTTTAAGTGACAAATCAAAAGGCACCTTAATGTATGACTATTTAAATGACAGAAAAATAGATGACGGCACTTTGGATTCAAGTGAAAAATGGGGATATGAAAACGATGACGAAATAAGAACAAACCACAATCGCTACTGGTTCAGGATGAGTCACCATCAGGCTATGCCCTTTGATTTCTTTGCAAAGCTCGATCTGGATATTGTAAGTGACCAGGATTACCTCTATGAATTTAAAGACGGCATGACGGGATTTAAGGAAACCGACAAGTATTTTAATAAGAATTTTGGCAGGGTGTTTGATGACTATAACGATTCGGTCCGGACAAACAGGCTGAATTTGAATAGAAACTGGAATAAATATAGTGTTAATGCCGAAGGACTCTGGTACGATAATGTAATAAACAGACGGTGGAAAGATACAGATACTACCTTACAAAAACTGCCTTTCATCGGATTTGACGGGTCAAAACAACAGGTTTTAAAAAGTCCTTTTTACCTTGACCTTGATTCGGAATATACATACTTTTACAGCAAAGACGGCCAGAGAGGTCACCGGGCTGACCTGTATCCTCGTTTTTATCTTCCATACAGGTTTAAAAATTATTTTTCTTTTGAACCTTCTGCAGGGGTGCGGGAGACAGTCTGGTATATGGACAGAAAAGAGACGGGCGAAGATTACCTGTCAGAAGAGAAAAAAAGATTTAACAGACAGATTTATGATATAAAACTGGATATTTCCTCAGAAACATATAAAGTATATGATAGTACAATGTTTGGCACCAGTGGTCTCAAGCATTCAGTAACTCCTCAGGTAATTTATGAATATATACCGGATCAGGATCAGGATGAACTTCCCGACTTCGATGTTGATTCAATTGACCGTATTGAAAAAAAGAACCAGATTACATATTCCATCACAAACACATTGACTTCAAGATCTAAAAGCAATGTGCTAAAAACTTATGAAAGCCCTAAAACAGAACATGACGAACCGATAGCCTACAATTATAGGCAATTTATCTGGTTCAAGCTTGAACAAAGCTATGACATTTATGAAGCCGGAGAGGATAACCCGCAAAAGTGGGAAAACCAGACGGACCAGAGACCTTTTTCTCCGCTAAAAGCTGAACTGGACTTCTATCCGGCAAAGTACCTGTTGTTTGAAGGTGATGCTCAGTGGTGCTTTTATGATGATGAATTCTCATCCTATAATGCAAGGGTGAGCCTGTGGGATAATCGAGACGACAAATTATCTGTTGAGTACAGGTACACAAAAGACTCTATTAAATCGATTATCACTGATCTTTATTTCAAAATTACTGACTACCTGATGGCTTCCGGTGGCTATGAACGCAACATTCTCGATGATAAACGAATCGAAACGAGTGTGGGCCTTAAATATCAGGCACAGTGCTGGTCTGTAGAGATAGGCTGCACGGATGAGCCTGATGACCGTAAATATGAATTTAAAATCAATTTGTATGGACTTGGCGAGGTTGGCAATTAATGCAGACCTCGACATTTTGTTAAGAAGTACGCTATTTTTTTGGACAAAAGCAATACGTTAATAATACATTAAGTTGCTTGTTACTGGTTACCCGTTGCTCGTTACTGGTTTTTGGTTACTGGTTAAAATAATAGACTTGCCTGCCAAAAAGCCGGCGGGTAAATCCGCCGGCTTTGTGACGAAGCGAAGATATTGCTTTGATCAGCAACCAGCAACGAGGAACGAGCAACCAGTATCTTGAATGTCCAAGTTTTCATGCAATCTCTTATCATTTAAAGGTCTATCATCATTATTCAGTAATAAATTACGAGGTCTGTAATGACAACAAAACTTCAGCATTTATGGTACGTTCTTCATACAAAAAGCAGGTTCGAAAATGTAGTCAACGACGGACTGCTTAATAAATCGATGGAGGTTTTCCTTCCGAGGGTTCAGGTAAGAAGCAAGCGCCGTGACAGGAAAGCCATGATTACAGTTCCGCTTTTTCCTGGATATCTGTTTGTTAAAACCGATCTTAGTCCTCACAATCATCTTGAAATCGTAAAAACAACTGGAGCTGTTCAATTAATCGGTACAAAAGATGGCCCTGTTCCAGTTCACCAGACAGCCATAGAATCACTAAAAATCATGGTTGAAGGAAATAATCAGGTTTCAACCGGCTATCGCTTGAAAAAGGGGGATCCGGTTATTGTAATTGCAGGCCCCTTTACAGGCGTATCAGGAATCTTTGCGCGGTACAGGGGACAGGATCGTGTTGTTGTAAATATAGAGGCCCTTGGGCAATATGCAGGTATCGAGGTAAATAAAGAAGATGTTGAAATATTGTCTGAAGTATTCTCAGGGTAACCGCATTGGGAAATAATGTGACCTTTGGAACAGGTCCGGGGCTTAAATTTTTTTCTCCAGCCGATATCAACCAATACTGTACGGGGTGACCCGACGTTTCATGATTTTGCGTAAATGTTTTAAAATATGATATAATCTGTGTATCAAATCATAAATATCGGGTCACGGCGATATGTCCTGCTAACTAAAAAAGATATCATCTGGAGAAAAAACCTTTAACCCCCTCCTTTTAAACTGATTAATCTGGTTTCTTTTTCCAAATGCGGTTACCCTGTAAATATTCTCATAAGTCCTTGACTTTTTATCAAGTTTTGTTTTATTATAAAAAATAAATCAATTGCCACTATATATTGCATAAAGGAGGATACATGAACAAACTGGAGCTTATCTCCGCTCTTAAAACAAAAGCAAACATCTCGAAAGCAGAAGCAGCAAATGTAATCCAGATTTTTTTCGATAATATGTCGGAGGCTATGGCCAAAGGAGAGCGCGTTGAAATTCGCGGCCTGTGCAGTTTTTATGTAAAAAACTATAAAAGCTATACAGGCAGAAACCCGAAAAGCGGTGAAAAAGTCACCATAAAGCCAAAACGATTACCATTTTTTAAAGCCGGAAAAGAATTAAAAGAACGGGTTGATTATTAGCTTTGTGTCTGACCTTTGATTCGATAACAGATCAGAAACGGCCTGTGCGAATCCTGGCTGCTTTTCTTCAAAAACGCCACTTACCACATGCGCTACTTTTTACTGGAATTGAAGGCGTTGGTAAAAACGATGCAGCCTTAGCCTTTGCCATGGCATGCAACTGTATGGGTGAAAAGCATAGGCGCTCTGATCAACTTATTGATAATTCCAGCAGCAAAAAGGACTTGCCTGCAGCTGTCAACCCATGTGGATATTGCCGATCATGTCGAAAAATAGAATCGGATAATCACCCTGATATCATTAGGATAAAGCCTTCCGGTGCTTTTATAAAGATTGATCAAATAAGAGGTTGTTGTGATACCCTTGCCATGAAACCATATGAAGCAAGGGTACGGGTGGTAATAATATCTGATGCCCACGCTATGAATCCCTCAGCCGGCAATGCCCTTCTCAAGATGCTTGAGGAACCGCCTGACAGCTCCATTTTAATACTTACTGCATGTCAGACATCCGATCTCCTGCCAACTATTGTTTCACGCTGTCAGCACATCAGATTTAACCCTGTTTCTGTAAAAAGCATCGAAACACTGCTTATTGAAAATCAGGGACTCGCACCGGATAAAGCTTCAATAATAGCTGCCATGGCAAACGGGAGTATTTCCAGGGCATTTGCCATGAGTAGCTCAAACTGGATAAATCGCAGGAACTGGCTTATAAATGCCGTCGGTCCTAATCAATCCGATCAATCTGGTCAACCCTGGGCTTTATTTTCAATGTCTTCCGGCATGCTTATGGCATTCGCTGAAATGCTGAAAAAAAATAAAGATTTTCTTTTTGATTCACTTGAGATAATGAAGTCCTGGCTAAGAGACCTTATAATATATAACTTTCACACTGAAAAAATCATTAACAAAGATTTAATAGAAAAGATTCAATACGCCTCACAAAAAATTAACATTAAGGCGCTTCTGCTTAAAATCGATGCAATTCAGGCAGCGCAAAAAGATATTCAGTCAAATGCAAATTTAAGGCTCACACTTGAAACTATGATGATGCGGATCGGGAAGGGGTCGGGAAAGCCTAAGCCATTAACTAAATGAAAAAAGTAGTAGGAATAAAATTTAAGCCTTCCGGCAAGGTTTATGACTTTGACTGCGGAGCGTTTGTACTGAATCTGGATGATTGTGTGATTGTGCAGACCGAGCAGGGGCTTGGTTTCGGAACTGTAGCCCGGCCACCTGTTCCTTTTGACGAACGTCCACCATGCAGACCTCTTAAAAAAGTATTTCGTCTGGCCGGTGAAAAAGATTTTCTTCAAAGAGAAAAAAATATTGAAGCTGAAAAAAAGGGTCACAGTTATTGCTTAAAGTGTATCCAGGAACTCGGTCTTAACATGAACCTTTTTTCTGTTGAAAAATCCTTTAATTCGAGCAAATTAACTTTTTTCTTTACATCCGATGGACGTGTTGACTTCCGTCAGCTTGTAAAAAAACTGGTCAAAGAGCTTGGTGCAAGGGTTGAGATGCGCCAGGTGGGAATACGTAATCAGGCTAAAATGTGCGGAGGTCTCGGAAGGTGCGGACGCGAAATCTGCTGCTCGGCATTTCTTGAAAAATTTGGACATGTTTCGATTCGCATGGCAAAGGAACAGAATCTTTCTTTAAATCCCACCAAGATCTCCGGGTTGTGTGGTCGTCTTATGTGCTGCCTTAAATTTGAATATGAAACTTACCTTACGCTTAAGAAAAAATTTCCAAAAATCGATAAGACTGTAAAAACATCGGCCGGAAAAGGAAAGGTAG
>JAUWOH010000387.1 GCA_030612225.1 Desulfobacteraceae bacterium | reverse complement strand
TCTAAATTTTCATTACTTTCAAAAGTGAAAACCCTGGGCCGGTAGTAAGATGACCGTGGCAGCCCCAGCAAGTCGCACTGTCTGCTGATACTGAGATCTGAATCTTTTGGTTCTATGCATTTTATCTTCTCACCTATGCTTATCCCAGATAACCTGTCTTTTTTTTAGCCAGTCCACTTCGATCTGCAATTGTCCAACTTTTTTATATAAACGATCTCGTTCAACCTCTTTCTTCTCAGCCTCTTTGTCTTTTCCCCAGTTAAAAGCATCAGGGGCTGCATCAAGCAACTGCTTCTTCCATCTACTTATTTGATTAGCGTGAACCCCATATTCTAAAGCCAATTCAGACATTGTTTTCTGACCCTTTATTGCGTCAAGGGCAATTCTCGCCTTCAATTCCTTGCTATGTTTTTTTCTGCGCATTCTATACCTCCTTTTTCTTGGAAACACACCTTAACACACTGTCTCATTTATGGGGTCCACTATACAAGAATAGTTTTAATTGCATCTTTATCGTTAGAACCCAATCGGGATACCATCTCAAATTGTTCAAGCAGTTCTCTATCAAGTATTTTATTAGAGGCGACCCCTTCCCCTTCATCAAAAATCAGCTCGTCTGCTGAAACTCCAAGTGTTTTTGAAATGTTTTTTATCACCTTCAGAGTAGGTGAGGATTTTCCACCTTCATAGCGCCTGAGCTGGGCAATCCCTATGCCCGCCATTTTAGCCATTTCCTTCTGGGTCAGTCCTTTATTATTTCTAAGTTTTGAAAGTTTTTCTGCAAACGGCATAAAGTATTCTTCCCCTTCTTTTTTGACGAGCTGATAATGTAATATTTATTGTAACCGTTCACGGGTTCAAAGTTCAAAGGTTTACCCGCCTATGGCGGCGCCATAGGCGACCACGGTTCAAGGTTGCCTTTCCACTCATTCCGGCGCTCTACGCCGACTGCAGGTGTGTAAGAACCGGAAAAGATGCCCCTCTTTATGATCTCTGATGCGGTATCGGTCTCAGGTCATCGGTCACTCAATGCCGGCGCTTAAGCGCCGGATGGGACGTTCCTACAGCGAAGCATGGGAACGAGGGCAACCTCTGAACCCTGAACCCTGGTCGCCAACGGCGCCGCCAAGGGCGGGTAAACCTCTGAAACCGTGAACGGTTACTATATTTTAGACAAAATGCGTTATCAAATTGGCAAATAACACTTTACTCAAACAGGTCTGAATGGCTCCCTGTTCTTTCAAAAATGATTTCTGTGCCAGACACTTTGTATATCAAAAGCCAGTCAGGCTCGATATGGCATTCTCTTCTGCCTCGATAATTTCCAATTAGTTTATGATCTTTGCAACTTTTAGGAAGCTGTTGCTCATTAATGAGTTTTTTAAGAACTTTCTTAATCTTATCTTGTGATTTTCCTCTCTTCTTAACCCTTTTGATATCCTTACCAAATTGCGTTGAATATGTTGGTTTTAGCATTTATATCCCCAGTTTTTGAAACATATCGTCAGCATCTTCGCACCGGATTAAATTTCGATGGGCATCTGTATCTTTGAATACTTTTTCCGTTGTTTTATTGGGAATAACCACATTAAATGGTAATCCATTCCTTAATTTTACTTGTCTATAAAACAAATTTATTGCTTCAGTTGTAGAGAGACCTATTCTTTTGAATAGCGTTTCTACATCAGCCTTTAATTCCGGCTCTATTCTGGCCCTTATAGTTGCTGTTTTTGACATATTCATCACCTCCTGTAAATAAAATAGCCCATCCGGGCCATATAGTCAATTAGTTTTTGTGGCCCATCTGGGTTCGTTTTTTTTGAAATGGGGGAGGTCCCCCATGTCTGAAATTAGGGTGATTGCCTTCATTCATGATGAAGATGTGATATGGAATAATCTTACGCACCTGAATCTCTGGGATGTCAAACGAAAACCTCAACCATGTGCCCATGCCCCGCCCATTGATGTTTTCCCATTATATGATCAGCCACAAGCAAAACATTACTATCAACGAATCTTGCCTGCTAAATTGATTTTTTTCATATTGACCAAGATTTGTCGATGTGTTATATAGATTTATCTACTTTTTTGTAGAAATAAGGGAGGTCAAATATGAATATACCCAATACTCAGATTTCAGCATATATATCAAAAGAAACAAAAATACTTGTAGAGCAGTATGTCAAGGCACGCGGCATCAAGAAGGCCTTTCTGATTGAAACTGCCCTGCTGCATCATTTGCAGGCCCTTAAAGAATTGCCAATTGACATTGTTATTCCGCCGCGGATTATGGTATCGCGTAAATCCGGTGATGCAATTATGGAACTTCTTAAAAATCCGGCTTTACCTACTGAAGACATGAAAGCAATATTCAAAGATGATTGAAGTTCGTTTGCTCAGACCAAACGATGAGCGAAAAGGTTTTTGTTCCGGCAACCCTGACCTTGATCGTTTTTTTATTCTTTATACAGGGCAAAATCAGTTTCGCCACCACATCGGGACAACATATGTAGCAATCGAGGATGATAGAATAAAAGGATTTGTCACAGTATCCTCTTCGTCTATCGAAGTTGACAACCTTCCTATTTCGAGAAAAAAACGGTTCCCTCAATATCCGCTTCCGGTTATTCGTCTGGCACGTCTGGCGGTTGCAGAATCAGACAGAGGGCGAGGCGTTGGTCTTTACCTGTTGCGATCTGTATTTTATCTGGCCTATGAAATGAGCAAAAAGGTCGGTTGTATCGGAATTGTCGTTGATGCTAAACCCGATTCGGTTGATTTCTACACACGCTATGGTTTTGAGAAAATTGAAGTATTGCAGGGAGCTCTTGCCGATCGACCGGAACCTGTATCTATGTTTCTTCCCCTCAGCGTAATTTCGTTAACAATGAATACAAAGGCATTGTAATCCACAGATTGGTTCTAAAGCTAAACCGTATCAATTAAAACAAAACAGATGACGCCCTTACCCGGATTAGTTCTGCAACTATGCTGACAGCAATTTCTTCGGGAGTCTCCGCATCAATATCCACTCCTATAGGAGAATGAACTTTCTTTAACATTTCATCTGAAACTCCTTCTTCCATGAGAGCCTGGTATATTTTTTCCTTTTTCCGCCTGCTTCCTATCATGCCGATATATCCACCTGACCTTTTCAGCGCTTCCCTAAGGACATTCAGGTCGTGGATATGTCCCCTGGTCATTATCGCAATATAGGATGAAGAAGAAATACTAATTTTTTCGAAAACATCTGAAAATGGAAGGACTATTATTTCATCTGCTTCTTTAAATCTTTCTTTATTAGCAAACTCTTTACGGTCATCGATTACTATTACTCGAAACCCGACCATGGCGGCCAGGGAAGCGACAAATGTAGATACATGCCCGGCACCGAAAAGGTAAAGGATATCATAAGGTATGATTGGCTCAACAAAAACCGGCTCTTTGCCTTTTTCAATTTCAGTTAACTTTGGTGTTTTGACTTTAAGAAATTTTGC
>JAUWOH010000078.1 GCA_030612225.1 Desulfobacteraceae bacterium | reverse complement strand
CTCGTAAAAAGTCCAACTTCTTCGTTGTGCTGCATTTCGTAATCATTCAACGTACGACCAGTACGCCTCATGATTACAAAATTTGCACGCCTTGAATTTGAACTTTTTACGAAACCGTCAGTACTTAGTCCATATATTCTTAAATACGATTACGTATAATGTTTTATTTTCACCGCAGAGCACGCAAAGAACCCTTACCATAAGGTTAAAAATTATGAAGATTCGTGAAATAATAACCATTTTGGTTATCTTCTTATTTTTTTTAGCATGCGTACCAAAAGCAGTTATCCCACCAGTGCCTGAGGAAGTTGGTACACAAGAAGAACTTTTCTTAAAAGCCGAAAGACTTTTTAATGCAAAGTCTTACCGGGAGGCTCTCAGTACATACGAAAGATACCTTTCATTTTTTCCTGAAGGGCCATTTGCCGCCAACGCTTTGATGAAAACGGGTATGATCTATCTGGCTGTGAAAAAAAATAAAAAAGCACGAAAAATTTTCAATCGTTTGCTTTCCGAATACCCGGACAGCCCCCTTGTTTGCGATGCGAGGGTTGAAATACTTATTACCTATTATAACGAAGAAAAATTTTCAGAAGTTATACAGCTTGCTTCAAGTCTTTTGGAAGGTAAGATATCAAAGGCTAATATCGGCAGGATATATACAATTCTTGGCAACACCTATGTGGCTACAGATTCCCCGGAAGATTCGATATATTTTTTTGCTATGGCTCATAAAATGTCCGAAGAGCAAAAAAAAGAGTCTATCATTGTGAAAATGAAAGAAGCTGTCAACAAACTTGATTCTGAGAGTATTTTATCACTTCTAAACTATATTGAAGACAATCTGCCCAAGGGTTACCTGATGTACCAGCTTGGAGTTAACTATTCAAAAGAAGAAAAACCTGATGAAGCTATAAGAGCTTTAACAGGGTTCGTCAAGAGCTTTCCTGAGCACGAAAACGTACAGCAGGCAAACCTCCTTATAGAAGAGATTGCAGGGAAAATGGTGTACAGTCGCTATACGATAGGATGTTTACTTCCACTGAGCGGCCCGTATAGAAAATACGGGGAAAGGGCAATGAAAGGTATTGAACTTGCACTGTCGCAATTCAACTCTAAAGCTGCTAATCCGTCCATTCATTTATTAATCAAGGATACAGGTGGCAATCCTGAAAAAGCTATTCTTGCTATGCATGACTTGCAAAATAACCAGGTTGCAGCAACAATAGGCCCGATTATTACAGCGGAAGCTGTAGCAACTGAAGCACAGCATAGCGGGATTCCAATGATTACCATTACGCAGAAAGAAAATATTACCGAGATAGGTGACAATGTTTTCAGGAACTTCATTACACCTGAAATGCAGGTAAGGGCTGTTGTTTCTTATGCTGCTGAAGTTCTTGAGGTAAAAAATTTTGCTGTTTTATATCCCGAAGAGAAATATGGAACACATTTTATGAATCTGTTTTGGGATGAGGTACTTAAATACGGGGGTAAAATTGTCGGAGCAGAATCGTATAATCCATCACATACGGATTTCAAAGATCCGATTAAAAAGCTTGTAGGACTGTACTATGAAGTTCCTGATGATCTTAAGGAAAAGCCGGATGTTAAAAAAATAGATACTGAAAAGCCGGATGATGAAAATGAAGAGCCCGAACCGGTTGTTGATTTTGAAGCGATTTTTATTCCTGATGGCCCTACGAAAGTCGGACTCATAATACCTCAACTGGCATTTCATGATATTGAGGATGTATATCTTCTGGGAACCAAACTCTGGCATTCCAAAAAACTGGTCGATATGACAAAGGAATATATTCAAAGGGCAATAATCCCTGACGGTTTTTTCTCTGAGAGCACTTCCGTACGGGTCAGAGATTTTGTAGAAAAATTTGAAAAGACATACGGAGAGAAGCCTGGATTTATTGAGGCTATAGCATATGATACATCTATGATTTTATATCAAATATTGAGCAGGCCCGATGTCAGATCCAGGAATGCAATTAAAAATGAACTTATGCAGCTTAAAAACTTTCAGGGAGTAACGGGACTTACGTCATTTGATGATAACGGGGATGTCAAAAAGAATCTCAGCCTTCTTCGAATAAAGGGAGATAAATTTATCGAGCTGGAATTTAATTGATGAATTAGTTTCTTATTTGTAAAGTTTGTGCTTTTTGTGGTAAAAATATTTTATTACACCTTGTGAAGCCTTTGAGTATATGATGCTGGATGCTGGTCTCTCGATACTGGATATTGAAAAAGGATGCTCCTCATTTTATCCAGCATCGAGTATCCAGAATCGAGTATCTTGCCCTCAATGGCTCAAACGTTAATACCAATAATATTTTCATCTTTGGTTCCGGCTTGTCCGCGTTGGGTGTTAAGTTTCTGAAAAACCGCTGCAACGCAGTAGATGGAGCTTTCTACGACGCCATCAATGAACCCTGACCTGTTGCTTCGAGGACTGTGCGCCACAACTTGCCGTTTGGTAAAACATGCTTGCGTTTTCCGGCAGATAAGGCCATTGGCACATAGACAAAACAGTTATTCCAGTGACTTATAATAAGCTTTGTTTTTCCTGCCATACCCGCATGAACAGCATCACGTCCTAAGAATCCGCAAAACACACTGTCGTTGGCATTTGCCGAAAGACTTCTTATCATATAGCTGGGATCAATATATTTTAGTGAAATTTCGATGTTTTTTTCTTGAAAATAGGATATTATTTTATCTTTTAGAAACAGACCTATATCTTTCAATTTAACATTTCCAGAGGCATCACGCTCATCTTTCATACCTTCAAAAAAATTTTGACCGGCACCTTCAGCTACAACGATTACTGCATGACCTCTAAGATCCAGGCGTTTTTCTAGGGTACGCAGAAAACCGCTGTCTCCCTCAAGGTCAATATCAATTTCAGGAATAAGCACAAAATTGACATCCTGCTGGGCTAAAGTGGCTGTTGCGGCAATGAATCCGGAATACCTGCCCATGAGTTTTATAAGGCCGATTCCATTGGGATATCCTCCAGCTTCGTTATGGGCGGCTTCGATTGCGGTAGTTGCAACATCAACTGCTGTATCAAAACCAAAAGACCTGGATACCATATGTATATCATTGTCGATTGTTTTAGGTATGCCGATAACACTTATCTTTAATCCTCTTTCAGTTACGGCATCCGCTATTTTTGTTGCAGCCATAAGTGTTCCGTCTCCGCCGATCGTAAAAAGGATACCAATATTCATTCTTTCCAGGCTGTCAACAATCTCATCTATCGACTGGGGCCCTCTGGAGGATCCGAGGATCGACCCGCCCATATCGAGAATATTGCAAACAAAATCAGGAGTAAGATCTATAATATTGTGGCCATACTCCGGGATAAATCCCTGAAGACCGTAACGGATGCCGTAAATATTGCGAACACCATAACCATAGTAAAGTTCAAGTACTATTGAACGGATTATGTCGTTAAGGCCGGGGCATAGACCGCCGCATGTCACCAGTGCACATCTTAGTTTGCTGGGATCAAAATATATTTTTTCCCTGGGGCCTGCTATTTCAAAGCATGGCGGTTCTTCTCCTTTTTTAATCATGCTCGTTATTTCAGACAGTTTTAAATTTACGATTATCCGGTCATCGTCTGGAATAAAATTTTTAAGCTGTTTGTCCCCGTTGTTTTTTTTAATCGGAGAAGGTATTTTTGCTTTTCCGAGTGTCGGTATATTTGTGTCGATTGAGTTAAAATTCATAGTGGCCTCTTTCGCTTCGCTTCAGGTTCAGGGTTCAAGGGTTCACGGTTCAAGGAATCCCATCTGTTTATTTTTCCTTCTGCCTCTGTGCTTTTTTTACCTTATTTTCCGTTAAACTTGAATTCGCCCTTGCCTAAAATATCATGCAGGTGCAAAATACCGCGAATTTTTCCGCTGTTATCCGTTACAGGGAGTACTGTAATCTGGTACTTTTCCATTATGTTCAGTGCATCATATGCAGGTGTGTCAGTGCTGGTGGTTTGCGGGTTAATAGTCATTACATCTTCGGCTGTCGAGCCTGCAATCGTTGTATGACGGACGATGAAACGTCGAATATCTCCATCTGTGATAATACCGGAAAGAGTTTCATTTGCAGTGAAAATAAGTGCTGCTCCCAGCTTGAAACGGTCTACTATTTTGATAGCTTCTTCCATGGAAGCCCCTTTTGCAACAAGAGGAATCAAGTCTCCCGCTAACATGATATCACCAACCTTGCCGGAAAGATGCTGGCCTATCGCTCCGCCAGGATGAATCTTTTTAAAATCGCTTGTTTGAAAGTGTTTTTTATTAATAAGGACTACGGCAAGAGCATCACCCATTGCAAGAAGAGCGGTTGTGCTGGCAGTTGGAGCAAGGCCAAGAGGGCATGCCTCTTTATCTACGCCGACATCAATTATAATGTCACTATTTTTTGCCAGGGTGGAATCTTTATTTCCGGTAAAGGCGATAACTGTGCATCCAACATTTCTGATACTTGGGATAAGAATATTAAGCTCGTCGGTTTCACCACTGTTTGAAAGGGCAAGGAAAATATCCTCATGGCTGACCATGCCGAGATCTCCATGCATGGCTTCGACAGGATGTAAAAATATAGACCGTGTTCCTGTAGAGTTTAATGTTGCAACAATCTTTCTTCCCACTATTCCTGATTTGCCTATTCCGCCGACAATCAGACGTCCCTTTGAATTGTAGATAAGCTCAACCATTTCAGTGAAGCTTTTATCGATTCGATCTATCAGCTCTAATATCCCTTGTGCTTCTATCTTAAGAACTTCGACTGCCTGTTTGATGATCATATGTTTCCCTGTAAGACCTTTGCAAAAAGGCACTTTTTGTCCGATTAGCGCTAAAGCTTCACTAAAGTGCCTGCGTCAGGCTCAAATTTCAATCCTCGAAATATTCCATATATTCCTGTGGTTGAAATATTCGCCTTCCTTGAACTCGAACAGATAAGCGCAGACTTCGAAAATTACCACCTTTCAAAGGTCTCCTTGTTTTTTAAGAAAAGTTGCTCGGAAAAAAGCTATTTCCGGCTAATCAAAAATTGATTATTTCTACTATCATAAGCTGTAAAAAGCTCAAGATCGTTATTATGAGTTACTTTGTCAATATTTTGATTAAAAATCAAGTGCTCTTTTCCAAGCCAGGCAGGTTTGTCGGATGAACTTAACATGTATTGATCTGACTGTTTTTCCCAGGTATAAAAGTTTTCCGGCCATACTTTAGCTTGTGATGTAGCTGAAAAATAGGGCATTTGTGCCGGCACGTCCATTTTCAGTAAATTATATGAGCTGATTAAATAAAATACTCCAAGCTCAAAGTCTCCGTTGCCTCCACCCCTTTCAATCATCTCGAAATCATGGCCTATATCATGGTTTCTTCCATTATAAGAACAGACTTCAAAGGCATTCATTCCCACCCAGCCTTTGGTGAAATCAGAGTATCTTGTCTTTTCAAAAGTTGTCAGTACGGCGCCTATGAATGTTTGCAGTGCAAAACCTGCTCTGCCAAAATTTCGGTACTGGTTTTCTGACAAAGAGTCGGATGTGTGTATGGCAAGCCCGGAAGATGATGAAGATTGTAAGTCCCAGTCCTTTCCCTGGGATTGAAGGTACAGGGCATGACCAAGCTCATGGACCAGAACCGAAGCCACAGCACCGGCGGTTAATTCCAGCCAGTTGCTATCCTGAAAGGATTTAAGATTGATGCCAAAGAAATAAAACTCATAATCGCTTTGGGCGTTTGCGTTAACAGGAATTGTAAATATTATCCCTGCTGCCAGAAATAAGGCTATCACAGTTTTTTTCATTATTCTCACCTAACCCGGAAAAGCCGGTTGGAGCGAATTGGGAGTAATGCGTTTTTTGTGTCTCGGCGGTGGCATATAACCTTTGACTCACCGCCTTTATCCAATTATCGGCATTTTATTAAAAAACTTTACGAATTTTGAGCCTCCCAAAGGTTTTATTCAGCAGAATTGCACGCACTATGCCAGGGTTCAGATCAAGAAAAATATTTGTTTGGATAAATAGATTTTTATTTTTGGAAAGGGTCTAAAGGTATGTAATTACGGGAAAATTGTGAGGTGTTTTTAATTTATATTTATTAGGCAGCTTATGGAGCCTTATTGAACTATACTGATTGAACTTTTATCAGAGGGCAATATTTTCCGCATTTGCGGAAGGAATTTCCCGTGAAACAGGAATTTTTCCTTTCAAGCAGGAATAAAATATGACAAATTGTGTTCCAAAACAAATAAGCGGGAAACAAGTCCCGCTTATTTACTCTTTATTTTTTTATAATGTTTTCTATAATTGCGAACCGTCGTGATTTGCAACGAAACATATCATTTATAAACCGTAAGCCGCAGTAGAAATGAAGCAGCCACCTCCACCGCCGCCGGCAGGGGGGGGGGTGGCGGTTGAGTCGTTATCTGTGATGGTAAGTACTGCCGCGCCTGGGGTTCCTAAAGTTGCGCCTCCCTGAGGATTGCTAAGAGTCAGGTTTACAGTCTCATTGCTTTCCTCGTTCGTATCGTCGGTAATGGACACAGAGATCGCCTTAGCAGTTGCATCACCATTGTTCCAGGTAAGGGTTCCGCTTGATAGAGTGTAGTCGCTTCCATCAGAGGCAGTACCATCACTTGTGGTATAGTCTATGCTCACTGCCCCGAGACTACCGTTTGTGCGGGTCACAGAGATTGTTGCTGTGCCGCCGTTTTCGCTCACAGAGTATGTCGCTGAGCTGAACTGAAGAGTCCCAGGGCCCAGCACGTTCATTGTGACGGGGATGTTTACCACATTTTCATCCGGATCATTACTCTGAATTTCAATAGCGGCATTATATGTGCCAAAGCTCATGCCCGCTGAATTAAACGTAACCAGAACCGGCAGGTTGCCTCCTGGAGAAACCGTGCCGTTTGTCGGGCTTTGGCTCAGCCAGGCTGCATTATCGCCTATATCACTTATAATAAGATCGGCATTGCCGATATTACCAATATTTAACGTACGGGTATCAGTATCGTTGGGCATAATATCCATATTAAGGCTGGTTGGGCTCACATCAATGTCCGAGGCTGTGGTTATATCAATACGAAATGCAAAGTCCTGTTGTGCCAGGTTCCATGTTGAAGCTGAGGTAACCGGTGTCCAGGTTGTTGGAAAGCCGAACCCGCCGCCCGGGTTAATGACCTGAGCATGGTATCCGTTAGTAGTATCTGAAGCATTCCTGCCGTATTGACCACCGACGGATAACTGCATCTCAGGGTAGAAGACAAGCCAGTAGGTGCCGGCAGAAAGGCTTACAAGTGTATCCAAACTCAGTGTAACATCAGATGGCAGGTCTCCAGTCCCGTTATTTATAGTTATCTGTGAGTCTGTTGGAGGTACAGACAGGCTCCATATTGGAGGGTTGCCCCCGCCTTCAGGATTACCATCCGGGACCCCGGCGTTATTGGCATAAATCTCAAAATGAAGAGCCGTGGCATTCATAAGTGTAGTCCCGCCGCTAAACAATCCTCCCGGGACAAAGATCTCCTGAATCACCCAGGTTTCGGCACAGACAAAATCATCAGCAATAAAAATATTAAAGCTATCATTAGCGGGAAAATCCTGGTTAGCATAAAGGTCTAAATTGTTGTTGGGATAACTAACAGGTTGATGCCAACCGTTAAAAACACCGATAGCATCAAAGACGGCATTAACAGTAGCGACATTATAACCTAAAGTTGTTGCAGCGCTAATCCATGCCTGTCTCGCATCACTGTACTGGTCTAAAGATGTATGGTAATAAAGGTTGGCGTTAATGGCAACTTCTGCAGCCTCTTCAATGCCGATCCCTGTAATATTGTAGGCATTACCGTCATTTGTTCCTGTTCCTCCCTCTGCAAGGAGATAGAATGCAAAATTAAGGGCAGAGCTGTTGATATGGACACCTCCGTAGTCGTAGTCATAAGAGCCATAAATCCAGTACGTGCCGCGGTAATATGAAGGGTAGTTATATGACATGGGGTCCCTCATATTTCTCAGGGCTTCAGCTACCAGCCAGCAGTCTTCACCTATGAGCCAATCGGAATAGCCTGGAGACGAACTCGGATAACTTGATCTGCCGTCCGGCTGCGCGTAAAACTCTATGGTGGAACCCACTATGTCCGAATAGGATTCATTGAGGGCACCGGACTCAAAAGCATAGAACAGGTCGGACGAATAATCGGTAAGGGCGTGGCCGTACTCGTGGGCAACGATATCAAGCGTAGTGAGGGGGCCAGCGCTTACACCATCACCATCACCGAAATGAAAGTCCGTGCCGTCCCAGTAAGCATTGACGAAATCAGTGCCCTCATGGACATTGGCTCGTGCAAACGCTCCGGCATTATCAAAACTGTTGAAGCCTATCACACTCGAGACATAATCCTGTACCGTCGCAAAGTTATTACCGGCTGAGACAGCTGCCCGGTCTGTTGTGTCCCAACTACTGCTTGTATCTTGCTGCTCCCAGTCAGGTACATCAACGTCGTAAATTCCCCATAAATCGCCAAAGTTATACATAAAATAGTTGCTTGTAGGAGTGTCCAGCCAGCCCTCCATAGTTACAACACTTCCGTCTTCGCCGGCGAGCCGGTTGCCCGAGATGCTTTGGTGAGAACCGTTTCCTGATGTTGGCGGAGCATATTGAATATTGTTGTAACGGAAAAGGAGTTTGCCGGTTTGAGCATCCACATAGTAGAGCCATTGCCCCACGTCCGGGCCCTTGTGCTCGATTACGTAAAAGTATGCCAGACGGCCGCCGTAGATCACCAGCTCCGGATCACTGCTGACACGAAGTTCCGGCTTTCCCTGCTGCTCATCAAGTCCGATCTGAAGGGCAGTCTCTGCTTCAATTGAGGGTCTAACGGATATACTTGGGGCTGGAAGATATTTACCATTTATCTGAAAAATCCTGTTTTGTTTGTCGATATGGACAATGATCTCAGCGCCCACAACCGTCAATCCCAGATATTTTTGAAACGTACGGATATGCTTATTGCCCATCTTGTCGACCATAGTTCTTTTCACCGTAACATTGGTTCCCCGGCTCTCCAAACCGCTTATCTCTTCAGGGCTTAAACCCTTAATTGTATCTAATGATCCGGTGTTTATAAGAGATTTTACAACACCGCTCGCGGTCTCGGCAGCAATGCCTATAACAGGCATCTTGAGACCACGAATACGTATGCTCTGCAAACCAAACGCTGGTTTTGTGATAGTCCGACCCTGGGAGTCGGAAGTTATAGCCTTGCCGGACACAGGCTGATTTTCATGCATCGCTTTTATATCAGCTGAATAGCTTGGCAGTGCAATTATCAGGGGCAATATCAACCCCAAAGCTATCTTCATCACCATTTTTCTTTTCATAAAAACCTCCTTTCTAAAAATGGGTTAAAATTCCAAAAAGATATAAAGATGATAATACGGATAACAAGAATTTCATGATGGTCGGGCTTTATACAATGCCTCTTTTGGTAAACTGAGTAATTTAGATTTTTTTATGTACTTTAACTCTTGTACAGTTTTTGAGGAACATTATATTTTTTATAATTTCCGAGTTTCTTGTTTATAACCACCTGTTTATCCAGCCTAAACAAAAAAAGCCGAGCAACCTTAATTCTAAGGCAACCCGGCTATCTATCAAAGACCCGTGGTTTTCCGTCTCTGCCTCACGGCAGGTTTGGCTTTATCAAATACGCTCTAATTAAATTTATAGAATCTATTTCTTAGGATTTCTATCAAAAATCATGCAAAAAAAGTTATAAAAATATGACTTCTAAACATTCCAGATGGTCACCTCAATTGAAACGAAGATCTGAATAAGAATTTATAACAATAATTAACAACTTTTATGGCATGTATTTCACATTTTGAAAAGATTTACACAATCCTTAATCAATGAAGATACTATGAGCGGTGTAAGAGGGACATATGCAACCCTTGAGGCTTCATATAGTCCTACTGTCAGGGAGAACGAATTCAGAGGCTCTTTAATCAGAATGACTTGCAGGTGAATGATTAAAGACTTTTCAACTAAAGATTAGATTTCGCCTATCCAACAGCTACTGGATTCTCACCTCCGCTGGAATGGCAGACAGGGAAGTGAGGGATAGTTGGGCGAAAGCATGTCCGAGCTATAATACATTCTTCCTTAATTAATTACAGAATATCCCTTTTGGCCTGGTTTACAAGTTCATCGGCATCGACCTTTTGTAAGACATCGATAATGGATTGAAAGCATTCGCTGATAATTTTTATTTTAGGGTAGGAAGAGGTCAATTTAACAGCTATTGTCTTTAAATCGGCCAACAAATTTTCTGTGTATCGTAGTATAGTGTAATGGTCAAGTAAAAACGAAAATTTTTCATTACCTCAGAAAGGCCGTCTTCAGTAATACCGATACCACCTGCAAGGGTTTTGATTTCCGCTAATTCAAATCCGAATAGCACTTCGGCTGTTTTTAATGCAGCGTCTCGCTCAAGCCCGATGGCCTCTCCTACATCATACATGGATACCTGAGAAGATGAATTTTTCTGTGTCAGTTCGTAAAGTTTAATTAAAAAATTATAATGTAATGGGGTCAAGTCTACTATTGAGAGCGCCGATTAATAATGGGGTCAAGTCTACTATTGAGAGCGCCGATTAAAACCGGCAAGAAGTAGGGACTGCAAGTGTCCTATGATGAAGGATTAGCCACCCACATCAGCCCTGAGTCATGCGCTGGTAATGGTAACATTGCCAGAGTGAAG
>JAUWOH010000415.1 GCA_030612225.1 Desulfobacteraceae bacterium | reverse complement strand
TGGGTGTAAATCAGGTGCATGTTGACCCAGGTCTTTGCCTGGGGTGGAAGCTGGTCTACTACCAGTTCACGCGCGGCCAGCATGACCTGTCGATACCGGTTGTCAATCATATAACGGTCGACGTCCACATTGTGAAAATCGTAATATAGCCTCATGGATTGAATCTGCCTGTAGGTCTGGAGTAGAGGGCGTTCGTCCCATATCCTGACGTTCTGGATTGTTGCATCATGATCTTTGATCTCTTCAGAGGTCAGGGTGTCATTGACCTCAAAATCGACCTCCTTAATATTGTTCAGATTATATGCCTTGCGGGTATAATCAATATTATAAGCGATAAAGGGTGATTCTTTGGCTAATTCATTAGGCGTAACCACAAGTTTTTGTACCAGGACGGGAAGACCGCCGGCCAGGATGAGAATGGCGCTTAACCATATTGCGCCACTTATAATGAGCAACTTTATCTTTGGTCTGAATACGTTATAAATGATAAACAGGCACCATAAAAAGGATATCACCATCAAAGCCCTGTAAACCGGGATCTTGACGTGGATATCCGTGTAGCTTGCGCCAAAGGCGGGTCCTTGAGTGGAATAGAGAAGACCGTAGATCTTTAGATGAAAGCCCCAGGCGACAAGTAAAACGACAATAACACCAAGCACGAGAAGGTGCTTACCGACTTTTTCCGAAATTTTAATTTTGGGTATGCCGGTTGGTTTGTTCTCTGTCAGAAGGAACTCACCGATTACCTGAAGTCCGCCGTTTTTTAAATACCAGATGGCAGTCACAAGTCCGGCAAAGAGAAAAAGGACAAGCAACTCTTCCCTGACAAACGTGTAAAAGGGAAGAGAGAACACATAGAAGCCGATGTCTTTGTTAAATACAGGATCGGTGCTGCCAAAGGGTTGCTGGTTTAGATAACTAAGTACCATGTTCCAGTGCGCAGAGCCGCTTGACGCAATAACAAAACTAACTATCAGAATTGCGGCCAGGATGATAATGTTCAGGGTTTTGCCGGATAGAGGCATTCCTCCTATCTCGGTGGTCGTTTGTTCATTCAAAGGATGAAAACGCTGAGCTGCGTACAGATTGACGGACAGCATGATGATCAAAAGAAGCCAGATCACTGTGGCAAGCCCGAATTTGCCCAGTACCATGGTCCAGAATACGGGCGCGAAGTTAAGATTTTGAAACCATAACCAGCTGGGATATATAGAGATAGCTGCCCACAGCAGGACTAATGGTAGAAGGCCTAATAAGATCGTTACATGCTTCATTTTCATAATTTTAAACTCCAATAGTATAAGGTTGAAAAACGGTAAATTTTCAAAGGTCTCAATTTAGACGGAAAGTGATAATAGGGCTTAGCAATATTTAATGCAAGTGTTAAAACAGGGAATTAACAGTTCACGGGTTCAGAGGTTGCCCTTCAATAGCTTTTGGACTCCGGCTTTCGCCGGAGTGACGGAATTGGGAGTTTTTACGAGTCCATCAAATTTCCAATTTCGACTTTCTAATTTTCCCGTTTTCCTTTCGTTAAAGACGGGATCTACGCTGCGCTTCGACAAGTTTCAAGCCGTGAACGGCTAGGGCCCTTTTTTCCCGTTGGCCTTTAGCCGGTTTAATGCTACTACACTGCCGAATATCATAAGTCCACCGGTCCAGAAGCGCCAGGAGGCTGGATCTCCCAGAAAGGCGATACCCACTATGGCGGTGAAAATGACTTCGCTGGACATGAACACTCCGCCTTCCCATCCACTGCAATAGAAAAAACCCTGGTTCATTAGAAGCTGGGCTGCCACCGAGGAAAAGACAATTCCCAGAATCATGACCCATTCCACGGGTGTGGACGGAAGGATCGGGTTCATAACGAACTTGGGGAAGGTAATAAGTGCACCCATGGTACAGAAGTACAGGTAGATGATTACCGGACCGTTTTTTTCCCGGAGAGTCTTGATAAGGGTTACGGTCAGCCCTGCAAAGGCACCGCCCACGAGTGCCATGGTCTGGCCGAAGATTCCCCCTGCAAGGTGAAAATCAAAAAGAACACCAATACCGATCACGACAACGGTAATGCAGGCGATCGCAAATTTTCTAATCCGTTCTCCGTAAATCAAAAAAGAAGAAATAGCGGCAAAGGCCGGAAAGGAATAGAAGATGACCAGGGCTGTGGATACCGGCAGAAGACGAATCGCAGTAATAATGGAAATAAAAGCAGCAGATCCGGTAAGCCCCCTGATGATCAGCAGGCGGATGTTGTATCCCCGGTAAAGATTCCCGTGCCGCCCGAAAATGGCAAAGAGTACAACTATACCGCCGAAAAACCTGAAAAAACCGATGTGCCAAATTGTATACTCTGGAGGAAGCAGCTTGATGATGAGATTGAGCAGTGTGAATAACAGTGCGGCCGACAGCATGAACAAAGGTCCGGCTACGGTAGCATCCAATTGCACAAGGTGTTGTGTCTTGCCTTGATTGTCCATCTTGATTCCTTTAAAACCTTTGCAAAACGACCTTTTTTTATCTAAATTTATTTCGGGTTTATTTACGGATTAATTTAATTGATGGTTTCGTAAAAAGCTACAATATGTCGCTTTTCGACACTGAAACCGAAAATAACTTGCCAATTATATCAATAAGTAAAATTATTGTAATAATTCAGGAGGTACACCACTAACTCAAAAAATTTATTCACCGCAAAGCCGCAAAGAACGCAAAGAGCAATTTTATTTTTCTGCTTACCGTTGACCCCGCTTGCTGCGGGACAGGGACGCCGGTAAACAGAAAGCTTCAGAAGCTTCGCTTCATTTGATGGTATTATAGAAAGCCATAATATGGGGTCGCCCCAATTATCTGAATATCTTAGTTTATCAAAGTTAGCGTGATCTGCCCGAAGGGCTTGGGTTTAATAATTTTCGCCCTTTTATCCCGCTATCATTAGCGGGGCTCAGCGAAAATTATTAAGATGAAATCCTCTGCGTGCTCTGTGCCTCTAATGAGCGAAGCGAATGGGCGGTAATACAATACCCTCTGAATAGGTAACCGTTCACAGGTTCATGGTTCAACGTTCAAGGTTAAGGGCAAAAAGGCGAAGACCTAAAGTCCTAGTTGAACATGGTCATTTTCCAAAGTAATTGCCAATTTGGCTCCAAATTTTAGATTAGGCATGTCGAAGATG
>JAUWOH010000510.1 GCA_030612225.1 Desulfobacteraceae bacterium | reverse complement strand
AGATGATATATCTTTGTGAAGGAATCGAAACGGCTCTTGCGGTGAAAGAGATGACAAACAGGCCGGTGTGGGCAGCGGGGAATAGTGTGTTGATGGAAAAGTTTGAACCGCCCAAAGAATTAAGATATATTGGAATTTGGTCGGATAATGATGCTAATTTTACCGGCCAAAGAGCAGCATATATATTAGCTAACAGGCTGGTAATACAAAACAAAATTGAGGTTGAGGTTTTTAAACCAAAACAGGTAGGTGACTGGTTGGATGAGTTAGGCCGAAAGAAGCAAGCAACGTGAACCATGTAGCTGGAAAAATTAAGGGGAACGATGAAACTATTTAATGACCACTTTCAAAACTACAAACGATATGGCATTCCAAAGGCTAATCTTTTAATAGCCGATATTCCGTACAATGTTGGCATAAATGCGTATGGTTCAAATCCAGCGTGGTATGTTGATGGGGACAGGGCAAATGGTGAAAGCGCACTCGCCGGCAAGGAGTTTTTTGATACGGACAAAAATTTCAAACTCCCGGAGTTTATGCATTTCTGCTCAAAAATGCTATGTAAAGAACGTAAGGGGCGCAATTCATCCCCGTGCATGATTGTCTTTTGTGAGTTTTGGGCACAATTTGAACTAAAAAAACTCGCAGAACAATATGGATTTAGGGGATGTATCAATCTTGTATTTAGAAAGAATTTTAGCGCACAGGTATTGAAAGCCAATATGCGGGTTGTTGGAAATGCCGAATACGCGTTACTTTTATACCGAGATAAATTGCCAAAATTCAACAATAATGGTAAGATGATTTTTAATATTATGGATTGGGAGCGCGACACAAAAGATGATTTATATGAGAAAATCCATCCTACTCAGAAGCCGGTTAAGCTTTTAGAAAAGTTAATCGAAATTTTTACAGACCCAGGGGATGTTGTGGTTGATCCTGTGGCCGGTAGTGGTTCGACGTTGATTGCTGCAAATAACGTAGGTCGCAAGGGTTTTGGTTTTGAAATAAAAAAAGACTTTTATGAACAAGCCTGCATGTGGATATTAAAAAATGAAACCATAAAAACAGAAATTAAGGAAAATGGATTTTCAAGAACTCTTATGCGAATTCAAAAGCCGGAACAAGAAGTGCTGTTTCCGGCGTAAGGAGATATAGCGGGAAACGATGAAACAAGCCGTAAAAGCAGTATCTTCAATATTTATGGGAGGGACAGCGTATCCTTGTGTGAGCGATGCAAGGTGAGCTTGACATTCGCTTGCAGGCGGGGGAGACGTACCGAAATGAGAATCCTTCCGGGCGGATGAATGGAACTTTGTGCCGAACAGCTTTAGCAATCCGTTTTAACAAGACCTAATTTTTGGCATGACGAACCAATAGATGATCATCTACAGCCATGACAGGATGAACACTGCCGGCAAACGATCCTTTTATTTGAGTCGTTTATTATTTCAACAGGGAAGTTCATGGTTTGTTCTTTTTTTAGAACGGGTTTTTTATACGCCTTTTTCGTGCCTTTC
This sequence comes from Desulfobacteraceae bacterium, assembly GCA_030612225.1. Taxonomy (GTDB): domain Bacteria; phylum Desulfobacterota; class Desulfobacteria; order Desulfobacterales; family JAUWMJ01; genus JAUWMJ01. Next base: position 12 of record JAUWOH010000510.1, on the reverse strand, counting down.
TTCATTTCTTAT
>JAUWOH010000388.1 GCA_030612225.1 Desulfobacteraceae bacterium | reverse complement strand
GAGGTGGCAGGGGCATGCGGATAGCCCGTAATAAGGAAGAATTGTCTGAAGCAATTTCTGTAGCCTCCGGCGAAGCCAGGGCGGCCTTCGGCAACCCGGATCTCTATCTTGAAAAATACATAGAAAAACCGCGGCATATTGAGATCCAGATCCTGGGGGACAGTTTTGGCAACTATATTCATCTTGGTGAACGAGAATGCAGTATTCAGATGAGATACCAGAAACTTATTGAAGAGTCCCCATCACCTTTTGTTGATGAAGCACTGCGAAATAAGTTGGGAGAAACGGCAATTCTTATTGCGCGTTCGATTGGTTATACGAATGCCGGTACAATGGAGTTTCTGGTTGACAGCAACAAGAATTTTTATTTCATGGAAGTAAATGCCCGGGTTCAGGTTGAACATCCCGTAACCGAGATGATTACCGGCATCGATATCGTACAGCAGCAAATTCTGATTGCAGCCGGCAACGAGCTGGAATTTAAGCAGAATGATATTCGATTAAACGGATGGTCAATGGAATGCAGGATTAACGCTGCCGATCCTGCAGATAACTTTATGCCATCACCAGGTAAAATAGAAAATCTTCTCCTCCCCGGCGGTCCTGGGGTCAGGTTGGACACACATATTTACAACAACTATGAGGTGTCCCCTTTTTATGATTCACTCATTGGAAAACTCGTGGTATGGGGCAAAGACCGGCCTGCTGCGATCAAGAGGATGCAACGAGCCCTGTCGGAATTTCAGATAGAAGGGATTAAAGTTACCACGGGTTTCCATGAGAGGGTATTTCAAGACGCAGACTTTATTAAAGGCAAAATCAATACACATTTTTTAGAAAAATTTGACGGTTTCGTATAAAGTCCAACTTCTTCGTTGTGCTGCATTTCGCAATCATTCAACGTACGACAAGTACGCCTCATGATTACAAAATTTGCACGCCTTGAATTTGAACTTTATACGAAACCGTCTAAATTTGATTTTTTACGAGTTCTTCAAATTTAATACTCCTGAACCAGGTTAGCCCTTTTCATAAAGCTAAAATGTTACGAACAATTTACTTCTGGAGAAATTCAATAACCTCTATCATCCTTTTAACGAGGTGTTCATGATATTTTCTTCCGCCTTCCTTCGAAGCCTTGCTGGGTTCACCGGAAGTTCCTCCTGATTTATTAGCGAGCTCTTCCATTTCTGCTGGGCTGCTTGGAACATAGCATAGTGTATCCCCTTGATACTTTGGATCAACATGATATATTCTGTTATGATTATGCGGGTTGTCTTTAGCCCGTTCCATTTTTACCAGATCAGGATAACAATACCACATGTGCGACCCTTCGATCTCCTCGGCATGCCCTACTTCTCCCCATCCCAGGTCGCTTTTAAATTCTTTTGACATATATGCAGGATCGAAAATAACTATTTTAACTCCGAGTTCTCTTTTCGCTCTTTCAGCGGCAATTTGCAGCCAGGTAACATTAACTATACGATGCCCGTTTAAAAGGATAAACTTATCAAACTTGTGATGATGCAATGATTTAATGATATCATACGCAACCTCGATCAGCACTTCAGCCCGTATTGTAATAGTTCCCGGAAGAACCAGGTGATGAGGACTCCAGCCGAACCAGAGGGGAGGTGCAACCAGCACTTTTGCTTTCATTGCCGCTGCTTCAGCTATCGAATTAGCTACCATGGTATCTGTTCCAACCGGAAGATGATACCCGTGCTGCTCTGTACTGCCAATTGGCAGAATAATTGTTCCCCTGCTTTCTTCGGTTTTTACCTTGACCTCTTCCCATGTTAAATTCTGTAACCAAACCTGTTTATCCATATTAACTGCCTCTCTTTGTAATGATTTCAAAAAAAAGGGGGAACAGCTTATTAGCTGCTCCCCCTATTAACTTCCTGATTAAATGTAAGATACATATTTTAACGTTTCGAAAACTGGAACCGTGCTCTTGCGCCTTTCTGGCCGTATTTTTTTCTTTCCTTTACTCTTGAATCTCGCGTAACAAAACCTGCTTTTTTTAAAGTCGCCCTTAGATCAGGATCGATCAGCAGAAGCGCCTTTGTAATGCCGTGTCTTATTGCGCCGGCCTGCCCTGAATATCCTCCACCAAGCACCCTGACTTTAACGTCGTATGATCCAAGATTATTTGTAAGCACAAGTGGTTGAATTATAAGTCTTTTTGCTGTTTCAACACTAAAATATTCATCTGCTGGACGATCATTTATAATGATTTCGCCTTTGCCGGGTTTCATCCAGGTTTTGGCTATAGCATTTTTTCTTTTTCCTGTTGCGTAATAAATGTTTTCTTTTTCCATTAAATTTTTCTCCCGGGTTTAAATCTTTTAAACCGGATATTAAATTATTGTTCCATTATTTCCGGCATCTGCGCATCGTGAGGATGCTTATCACCTGCATATACCTTTAGCTTTTTAAAAAGCTTTCTTCCCAGTCTGTTCTTTGGCAGCATTCCTTTTACAGCAAAACGAATAAGGTCTTCGGGACTTTTTTCTATCAGCTCTTTTGCTGTGGTTGTCTTCAGACTACCAATATAGCCGCTGTGCCGGTAATAGTTTTTTTTCTCCATTTTTTTACCGGTTAGAACAATTTTATCAGCGTTTACTACAACAACCCAGTCACCGGTATCAACGTGAGGCGTAAAAAGAGGATTATGCTTACCTCTAAGACGTGAAGCTATCCTGGTTGCAAGCCTCCCGAGAACTTCGCCCTTTGCATCAACAAACCACCATTTGCCTTTATTATCAGATTTTTTTGCACTGTATGTATATTTTTTCACGGTTTTTAAAGCTCCTTTTAAAAGAATCGATATATTTAAATGAATTATCGTTAGGTGTCAAGGAAAATATTTCTTAATTTCGGAAGAAATTATTACTATTTAAAAATATTTTTAGAAAATTGTGGACAAGCATGATAAAATAATGTTAAGAGTTTGTTTAACAAATTTATCAATATTATTTTTAAAATAAATTTAGACTGGAGGTGATAATTTGGGCAGCGTAGTTAAAAAACGAAGAAAAAAAATGAGAAAACATAAACACAGAAAACTTCTTGCAAGCACACGTCATCAGAGAAGGAAAGGTAAATAATTATGCCTGCTATCTTTTCTGTCCATTAAAAAAGCGCCGGATTGCATATTGCAACGGCGCTTCTTTTGTTTTGAATATCCTGCTTTTTTATTTAGAATACCCTTTCAGATATTTTAAAAATTCCGAGTCTGTTGAAAGAACAAGAGATGTTTTATCATCCAGAGCTTCGTTGTAAATCTCAAGTGTCCTGGTGAATGAATAGAATTCAGGATCTAAACCATAGGATTTAGCGTAGATCTTTGTCGCCTCGGCGTCGGCCTTACCCTTAATATGCTGGGCAACTTTGTATGCTTCCGAGGTTATCTTTTTCAAATCCCTTTCTTTTTCACCAATAATCTTACGGGCTTCGCCTCTACCTTCAGAACGAAACTTTTCAGCAATCTG